>JACMPS010000365.1 GCA_014377395.1 Chthonomonadaceae bacterium | reverse complement strand
CTCACCATTTTCCCTGAAGGGGTTTCATAACAGAAGCCCGTTTTTCCCCCCAAAAAAACCCGGACTTCTCGCCTTTCGTGGAGTTTCCATTCATGCCTTTTTGTTTGGCAGCAATTTTTGTCTTCTCTTTGTGGTCAACCTCAACGAAGTACAGGAACTCCTCTATCTTGGCGATCATACCTACGAGTTCGTTTAAGAAATGGACTACCTCCATCCGTTGTGGTGGAATCTTTCCCGCGTAGAGATTAGGAGGGGTAGCCCCTGTCAGCCGTGTGCCGACAAAAATCCCGTGATGAAAACATAGAGTCCCAGTGCGCCCAGCAAAAGACTGACAAACCAGATCGGCTTCCGTTTCGTCAGAGCGGCAATTGCTGAAAGTGCAATCGCGACCTGAGTGAGAGTGACACAGTAGGCGAAAATATGATGCCGGTGCATCAAATGTTCCGTCTCTTTCCCCGCTTCATCTCGCTCTTTCTCCAGTTCGTGAGCCTTTTTCTCGATCTCTTTCTGCTCCTCGTTATACCGTTCCGCCTCCGCTTTCCACTTTTCCGTATTCTCCGTACTTTCCGTTTTGTTCGTCAGAGAGGCAAGGATAGCGACCGTTTGTTTCGCACCGTTGCTCTTCAATCCCTTTGCCTGATAATAAGCCCACTGATCTGAAGCCTGGGACTGTTTGAGTAGTGCGTTGTTTTTTGTAATCAGTGCCTCGTTCACCAGCGAACCCGACTGAAGTGCCCCAATCGCCGCAACGACGGCAAGCAGAGCCGTACTCAGCGAAATCCAGCGTGTCCACGCCGTCTCTTTTTCCTGCCTTACCCGCTCTACGCGCTCTTCACGCATCTCATCAATGCTTTCCTGAAGCTTCTCGGTTTCGATTTCAATTTCTTCCGGCATGACTCGTTTTTCCCTTTTCTTCCGCTTGATGCTTCCGAGTTAATGCTTTCGGTCTTGCAGGGGGTAAAAGCAAACCTCCGCCTTACAAAGAGCGAACCCTCTTTCCGACCACCGACTTTTACCCGAACTTCCCAGTAAAACGTAATCCGGCTTTTGCCAGTTGCGAAAAAACCGTCCTAACGCAGGTACGAAAGAAAATTCCGGTTCGGTTCAGCGAAAGCGAATCGGTGGGTCCACTTGCTCGTCTGGGGACTGTTGGTCGGGACTTTGGGATTGTTCGTCCGTTTCTCGCTTCCATTCGCCCTAAGAGAACGTTATATTAGTTTCTGCAAGCCCTACGATGCCGCCTTACCCAGCAGCCTGAGTGGGTGCATTGCTCGATGAGTGGAGCGAATCCACAGGGTCACAAATGAGCCGACATCATCCGACGCAAGCCTCCTTTTCTACACCGGGATCTTCTGTGGGATAAGGAAATTTTATGCCTTTTCGTTTTTTTGCTTTTTTCATTTTTACTTTGTGCTTGAAGCCGTCGGTTTCTGCACAGCAACTCGATCCACTTCAGCGTTTTCTACCGCCTGAAATAGAAGTAGGTCAAACCTTGACCCGTCAACAGGCACTCGCACTCGCACAACGTCAGAATCCGCTTTTTCTGGGAAATGAGGCACAGGTTGCCGGGGCAAAAGCCAACCTACAAGGACAGCGAGTTCCCATTAACCCCACCTTTAACTATAGCGGTCTCAACAATTCCGTTTCACCTCTCAATCCCGGTGCCAGTAGCAATTACGCGGTTTTAGCAACAGTTGAGACCAATGGCAGTATCGCATGGCGCACCAGTCAGGCAAAAAATCTGCTGTTTGCCACCCAGTCCGACCAGGAAACGGCTTTGCTGACGCTTCGACAATCCGTTCTATCCGCCTACATCGATTTGCAAACCGCCGATCTCGCCTTGGAAAATGAAAAGACCGCCTACGCCAACGCTTCGCGCCTGAGTGACCTGACGGAAAAACAATTTCAGATCGGAGCCGCGCCGGAGACCAATGCGATCCGCACCCGGATTGCGCTAACTCAAGAAGAAAGTCTTCTCTTGAAGGCGGCAAGCGAGGTGCGTCTTGCCCGTGCCAACCTTAATTTGCAGATGGGGCGTAGTCCCAATGAACCTCTCGGAGCCGCCGATCCCTTGCGTTTCACCCCCATTGAGATCACTCTGGACACTCTTTTGCTACAGGCGGAAAAGATGCGTCCCGAACTGCGCTCTTCGGACTACAACCGTCGTGCCTTGAGAGCTGCCGTCGGACTGCAAAACTCACAGTACTATCCGAATGTGCTAGTGGGAACGGATTTACGTTCCGTTCAAGCAAGCCGATTTCAGGTCGGGTTCAGTCTGCCTTTGTTTGACTTCGGAGGCATCCGGGGAGCCGTTCGGAAAGCGAAACAAGATGTGAAAGTACAAGAATTTCTCATACGCCAACTCCGTCAGCAGATACAGCTCGATGTCCAGAATGCCTACCTCACGATGCTTCGAGCGCAACGCACGGTCAGGCTCTTTCAAGACGGCATTTTGCCGCGCAGTGAGTCCCTATTGAAACGCATTGAGGCAGGTTACTCACTGGGTGCAAGCACCCTGCTTGATCTCATTGACGCCCAGAACACGGCTCGTTCAACGCGCAACGACTACAACAACGCTCTGAGTGACCACGAAAAGGCACTGGCGCAGTTGGAACGAGCCATCGGGAAACCCCTTTCCCTGAAGGAGACTTCTACAGGATGAACCCTCGAAACCGCTCTCGAAAACAACTCGGCCTCAGCCTTGTCATTGTCCTTGCAACGGGCGTGATGGGGTTTACCCTCACGCGACAAGCACATTCCACATCCACAGGCAAAGAGTCCCTGAAATCCGCCACAGTGACCATTTCCGCAACCGGGAGAAAACTTGTGGGGATTGAAACCGCCCCCGTTCTCCGTGAAGGATTCAGTGAGACGCTTCACCTGACCGGACAGGTAGTTTATCCCCTGGAAAACACCGTTAAGATCAGCCCCCGGCTTGCAGGACGAGTTCAAGCGGTGTCTGTCCGCGTCGGTGATCCGGTTCGTGCCGGACAAACGCTTGCCCTACTCGACAGTGTAGACGCCGTTGCCGCCCAAAATACGGCACGACAAAATGCGAATAAATTACGGCTTGCACAGGAGACATTCAATCGCACCGAGCGTCTCTATCGGCTTGGGACCTCGGAGGTGAGTACAGCCCTTGCAAATCTCGATCAGGCAAAAGCCCGTACCGCCTTTACAAAAGAGACCCTTGCCCGAATTCGTCAACAGGCAGGCATCGGCGGGTTTACTCAGAAACCGGTGGAAGACGCGAAAAATGCGCTTGTTACGGCGAAGTCCACTCTGGCACAAGCACAATCCGACGCCGCCCTGGCGGCGCGGGATCACAACCGCAAAGTAAAACTCATCGAAATCGGTATCGCCTCCCGAAGCGATCTGGAAGCGTCCGAGAACGTTCTCGACAAAGCAAAAACTCAGGTGGAAGCCGCAGGAGAAACGGTTGCTCTGGCACAAGCCGCCCTTAATCGGGAACAGAAAGCCTTTCAATCAAACCTTTATGCGGACGGTCAGGTTCGTTCTGCGGAAAGCGATCATCGGCAGGCACAACTTCAGCAGGAAGCGGCGGAGCGGAGTGTGAAACTGGCACAGATTGCCATACGACGTGATCTTCAGCAGGCGAAAAGTGACCTTCTTGCCGCACAGTCCGAAACCGAAAATTCCCGTCGCACCCTTGAAATGCTCGGTCGTCCCGGCAAAGAGGGACAGGTGAAAATCATCGCTCCCCTCTCCGGGATCGTGACCGAGCGCAACGTCTCTGCCGGACAGGTGGTGGATCAATCGCAAATGACACCCTGGCAGATGTTCACGATTGTCAACGTTTCCTCGGTTTTTGTCGAGGCGGACATTTACGAAAAAGACATCGCGCTTGTGGCTCCGGGTGCTCCTGTAACGGTTACGGTGACGGCTTTTCCAGGACAAAAGTTTGTCGGGACGGTTTACAGGATTTCCCCGGCACTTGACTCGAAAACCCGTGCCATCAAACTACGCGCTCGCATCGAAAATCCTACGGGTTCCCTGAAAGACGGGATGTACGCCGAAGTCACTGTCGGCGAAGCGAAAAAACGCGAGGCTTTGAGCATTCCGCTTACGGCTGTCCAGCATGAGGGCGACAGCGATTTTGTTTATGTGGAAGAGATGGCGGGCAAATACGTCCGGCGCACCGTGACCATCGGAGACACTCGCGGCGAGAAGGTGATTGTCCTCGGCGGACTGAAGCCGCATGAAAAAGTAGTGTCTCGTGGTGGCTTATTCGTGAGCGAACAGGGCAAAGAATGAGAAAAGAGATCAGAAAATGATTAACAAACTTGTCCAGTTCTCACTGAATCAGCGGGTGCTTGCCTTGCTGATCGCTGTTGGTGTTCTGCTCTGGGGGGCGTTTAGTTTTACGCAACTTCCCATCGAAGCCTATCCCGATGTGATGAATACGCAGGTGCAGGTCATCACGCAGTGGCCCGGTCACGCCGCCGAAGAGGTCGAAAAACTCATCACCGTCCCCCTGGAGACAAGTCTCAACGGAGTGCCGCATCTTGCCAGTCTGCGAAGCCGTTCCATGTTTGGACTCTCGGTCGTTTATCTGGGTTTCGAGGACGGAGTGGACGACTTTTTTGCCCGCCAACAGGTCAATGAACGGGTCTCTTCGGCAGATATTCCCACAGGGGTTCAACCGAATCTTTCTCCCTTGGCGTCTGCCACCGGGGAAATTTATCGCTATACCCTGACGGGGGACACCCTGACGAACTTGCGCTCACTGCAAGATTGGACGGTCACGCGAGAACTGAAAAGCGTTCCCGGCGTTGCCGACATCACGAGTTTCGGTGGCACGATCAAACAGTATCAGGTACAGATTGACCCTGCGAAACTTAAAGCCTATGACATTACCCTTAAAAGTGTCACGGATGCGATTACAGGTGCCAACGCAAATGCAGGCGGCAATTTTGTCGAGCGGGGAAGTGAGGAATATGTGGTGCGGGGGGTCGGACTACTCCACAACGAAAAGGACCTTGAAAATGTCGTGATCAATGCGCGGGGAGGGTTGCCCCTTAAAGTGCGGGATGTGGCGACGGTGCGAATCGGGTTTCAGCCGCGCCTCGGAAAAGTCGGGTGGCGTGCGGGAGGCACCTCCCATGAGGACGATCACGACGATAGTGTCGAGGGCATTATCCTTCTCCGGCGCGGCGAGAATCCGGATTCCACGTTAGAGGCACTTCATAAAAAAATCGCGCAACTCAATGGGGGAATTTTGCCGAGGGGCGTAAAAATCGCGACGTTTGTGGATCGCACCAATCTTGTCCATACCACTTCCCATACCGTCGAGCATAACCTGATCGAAGGGGTTCTTCTCGTGATTGCCGTGCTGGTTTTCTTTCTCGGCAATCTCAGAGCCGCCGTCATTGTCGCGCTGACCATTCCGTTTGGTTTATTGTTCGCCTTTTCCGGCATGAATTTGATTCATGTTCCCGCCAATCTGCTTTCTCTGGGCGCAGTAGACTTCGGAATTATTGTTAATGGCTCCGTCATTCTTGTCGAGAACGTCTATCGTCACCTTGCCGAGCGTCACGAAAGCGAAAGTGTGATGTCGAGCATCGTCATTGCCGTCAGGGAGGTTGGGACCGAAATCGTCTTTACCACCCTCATTATCATCCTCGGCTATTTGCCTTTGATGACGATGCAGAGCGTGGAAAAAAAGATGTTCGCGCCTATGGCTTACACGATTGGGCTGGCTTTGATCGGTTCGCTCATCATGGCGATTATCGTCACCCCTGCCCTGTGTTACCTGCTTCTGCGCGGAAAACTGAAGCACGGTGAAGGGCGGATCAATCTCTGGCTGAAACACCATTATGGAAATGCCCTTAAGGGAGCCTTACAAAACCCGCTTCCGGTTCTGGTTTTAAGCGCGGGACTGTTTTTCCTCTCTATGATCGCTTTACCGAAGCTGGGAACCGAGTTTTTGCCGCATATGGATGAAGGCAACTTGTGGATCCGCGCCACAATGCCCCCCACGATTTCCTATTCAGAAGCGCAAAAACTGATGCCGAAAGTGCGCGAGATCCTGGCAAAGTATCAGCCGACGAAACTGGTGGTTTCCCATCTCGGACGCCCTGACGACGGCACGGACGCCACCGGCTTTTATAATTCGGAATTCCTTGTTGACCTGAAGCCGCGCGAGGAGTGGCAGGGGTTTACCAGTAAGCCCCAACTGATCACGCAGATGAGTGACGAACTGAAAGAGATTCCGGGCGTTACGTTTAATTTCTCTCAGATCATTGAAGACAATGTCGAGGAGGCGGTAACGGGGGTCAAGGGAGAACTCGCCGTAAAACTCTTTGGTGACGATTTGCAAACGCTAGAGAAAAAGGCGGACGGAATCCAGAAAACTCTGGCGTCCATTCCCGGTGTTGTAGACCTGGACACCTTTAAGGAGACCGGAGAACCCCAGATTACCCTGAACATCAATCGAGACAAAATCGCTCGCTACGGATTGAATGTGCAAGACGTGCAGGATGTGATCGAGACGGCGATTGGCGGCAAAACATTCACTCAAATTTTAGAAGGGGAGCGCAAGTACGGCGTTGCAGTACGACTGAAGCCGGACGCCCGCAAAAACATTACTGCGATTGAGGATGTGTTTGTGAGTACGCCGGACGGTCAACGGATTCCGCTAGCACAGTTGGGGGACATCAAAGTGGAGCGGGGGGCTTCCTTTGTGTACCGGGAGGGCGGACACCGATTTATTGCAATCAAGTTCGGAGTGCGAGGGCGCGACATCGGAAGTGTTGTTCGGGAGGCTCAGGCACTTGTCAGTCGGCAGGTCTCTCTGCCCTCCGGTTATTATACGGTGTGGGGAGGCGAATTCGAGAGTATGCAACGGGCTCTGGCTCGCTTGATGATCGTGGTTCCCCTCACGCTGGTGCTGATTTTCCTAGTGTTGTTTTTGCTGTTCAATCAGGTTTTCCGTGCCATGATCGTGATGCTGAATGTCCCTCTTTCCCTGATTGGGGGTATCTTCGCGCTTTATTTTCTGCACTTGCATCTGAGTGTGGCGGCAGCAGTCGGCTTTATCGCGCTGTTTGGGGTCGCGGTGCAAAATGGAGTGATTATGATCTCCCATTTCGATCATCTTATCGGTACGGAAGGGCTTCCCCTTCATCAAGCGGTAGTCGAAGGAGCGGTAACGCGGTTACGCCCGGTTCTGATGACGGCGTTACTGGCAAGTATCGGACTCTTGCCTGCCGCCATTTCAACGGGAATTGGGTCGGACACGCAAAAGCCTCTGGCGATTGTGATCATCGGGGGATTAATTTCCGCAACGGCACTGACTCTTTTTGTCCTGCCCGTCCTTTATCGGCTTTTTGTACGGTCTCCAGAGGCGGCTTCAAGAACAAACCCCTATGCGACACCCGCAGAGGAAAAGTCAATCTCTGCGACAATCTGACCCATGACAACAAACCGAATCCACGAAAGAATCTAATGAAAACCAACGGGAAATCAAAAGAAAACGGAGACAAATGAATGAAAATATTACGAACGATCCTTCTGCCTGCCCTACTTCTACTGGCTTTGCTCTGCCCGAAGGTTGGGCAAGCCAATTCGGGCAACAACGGCTATGCCACCCAAATCAGAGAGGGGAAAAGCGCTCTGAATAAAAAGTTATGGCGTAAGGCGATAGAGCATTTCCATAATGCCCTGAGTTGGGACAGAGACTCAGTTTCTGCTCACCTCGGATTAGGGCAAGCCTATGTCCATCTGGGACGCAAAAACCATGCGACTCGTGAGTTCAATACCGTGCTCTATCACCGTCCGGGTTTGTCTTCTGCAAAGGAGGGACTGGAAATCGTGCAAAAACCCGATTACTATGATACATTCTTTGTAGAGATTTCCAACTTCGCGAAAGAAACTCCGGGGAACGCACTCATTCGGGCAACCCTCGCGGATCAACTTATGCGGCGCAAGCAACCAGAAGAAGCCCGAAAGGAAGCCGAAGAAGCGATCAAGTTAAACCCGAAACTCGGTGATCCCTACTGTACACTCGGTCATCTGCTGATTGCGGAGGGCAAAGACGAGGAAGCACGACCTCTTCTTCTCAAGGCAATTCGTCTGGATCGGTTTGACGATGACGCCTTTGCCGCACTTGGTGATCTTGAAGTGAAACAGAAGCGGTACAAACAGGCGGCGTCCTACTACCGTACCGCGGTGGGACTTGCTCCCGATGAAGTGGCTGAGTACAAAAAACTGTTGGTTGTACTCACCGAACTCAAACGGGATGAAGAGGTTGAGAAAACAAAGCGTACCCTCTCCGAGTTGGAGAAAGTCCAGAACAAAACTCCCTGAACGCCATCGGGGAGGAAAAGAGATGAACCTTGCCCATGCAACCCCTCCCACAAAAAGTCGCTTCCTCCGTCCTCTCCGACGAAACGCCTGACCTCGAACCGCCGGAACCGCGCTGGCCCGCTCTGATTGCGGTGCTGGCGGTGGGAGGCGCAAATCTGGCACTGCCCGCTTCGATCTCTGTGGGACCCCGGTGGCTTCTCCCGGTGCTGGTCATCGGGTTGCTGATCCCTACTTTTATCGCGCATCGGCGGGGCGATTACCGGGCAAACCATTTCTTTGGGCAACTGACCGCCATTACCGTCACCGTTTTTCTCGTCTGGTCACTGGGACTTCTGATCCGCGCCCTTCCCACCCATACGGAAACCCCGATTGATCTCTTGAAGTCGGCGGCACTTTTGTGGCTCTCGAACGTGTTGGTGTTTGCGTCGTGGTACTGGCGTCTGGATGCGGGCGGTCCCAATGTGCGCGACCAACGGGGGGTTCACAGTGCAGGCTCATTTTTGTTTCCCCAGATGACCCTCGCTCCCGAACACGCCGAGGAAGGGGCGGGGGAGGTCTGGGCACCTCAGTTTGTGGATTATCTGTTTCTTGCTTTTAACACAAGCACGGCACTTTCTCCCACCGATACCGCTGTGTTGTCTCGGTGGGCAAAACTGTTGGTGATGCTTCAGGCAAGCGTTTCGCTCACGATCATCGTGATCTTAGCAGCACGCGCCGTCAACATCCTGTGATTGACGGCGAAGAAAGCAAAGCCTTGAGCAGAGACTTACAAGGCTTGACAGACGGTTCTCTTGTTTTTTGCAGAAGCCTTCCGCCTTATCAGGTTCTCTTTTCAGAACGCCAGGTGCAGTCGCAACGAAACAACGGACACAGGACCCCGATCCTGATTATAGCCGGGATGAGCGATGAACTGGTAGTCCAGCGAAAGCCCGACAAGCCGTGAAACCTCGAAGG
>JACMPS010000364.1 GCA_014377395.1 Chthonomonadaceae bacterium | reverse complement strand
TTTGCAACGCCTCGTCCACCTCCCCGAACTTGTCTTCAAGTAGGCGCAACGTCAGGCGGAGTTGCCCCATCCGCAATCCTTCCTCAATTCCTTTTTCGATGCCCTTTTCGATGCCCTTCTCAAAAGCGATTTCGTCGGACTCGGTGATAATAGTAGTGTATTCTTCGACTTCGTGTGGTGACATAACGGTTTTGATCTCCTCTTGTAGCTGCTCATATTGCTCACGGGTCAATTTCAGATACGCACTCATAAACTCATTGATTGCTCGCAACTGCTTTCGATCCAGATTCCCCTTTGAGAACAACTCGAAAAAGCCTCGCCGCACTTCCATATAATCGCTCGAAGCCACGTTCATTTTCGCCATGAGTGCCGTAGCAATTGGGTTCTGACTTTGCACAAAGTCCCTCCAGTGCAACAGGTTGAGTTGAATAGGCTGAAACTGATAGCGGATCACTTCTAACCCAAACACCGTTTCACTGTAAACGCTCGGCTCAGGGCGCATCGGCGCATCAAAGGAAAACACGGCAATCGGGTAAATGCCGATCCCGAACTTCGTGTGAAACTGCTTGAAGTAGCCGAACATCCGTGCCGTGAACTCCGCCTGCGTTTTCGACTGATTTTCGATATGGATCAGAATAAACTGCTCTTGACCGAAAATCTTCACCCGAACCAGAATGTCGGCGCGGTTTTCGGGACCGGGCAAAAGATCGGAGAAAACTTCTTTGTCAATGAACTCAATGCTGTCTCGATCAATCGCGGCGGCAATCTCCGGGGCAAAGAGTTCAAGAAACTCAATAAAGAGCAGGGTGATCAGGTTCTTGAACAGACGGTCATGGTCAATCTTCGCCTCGGAAGACGCAAACGGATTCTTTTTCATAATGAGACTATTCGCCTTTCTACGCCTTTTTTCCTTGTTTTTGTTTTTTCTCTTTCCTTCTCCTGTGGTAAACTGTTTCTCACAGCGAGTTGGTTTATTCTTTACCGATCCCGTCACTGAGGACATTTTATGAGTTTCGCCCTTCAATCTCAAAAGCGCATCGCTTGCATCTTGCAGGAAAGTGCCGACCTGCACACTCGCCTTATCGAAGAGGCAATAGAACCTTTGACGCATATGGCGGAAACCCTGATTCAGAGTTTTCGGAGCGGGGGTAAATTGTTGCTTTTCGGCAATGGGGGAAGTGCGGCAGATGCTCAGCACGTTGCCGCCGAGTTTGTCGGGCGGTTTCAGCAAGAGCGAAGGGGCTTGCCCGCGATTGCCCTCACCACTGATTCTTCCGCCGTCACTTCTATTTCCAACGATTACGGATATGAGCAAGTCTTTGCGCGACAGATCGAAGCCTTTGGAGTGACGGGCGATGTGGTGCTGGCGATCAGCGCAAGCGGCAACTCTCCAAACGTGATTGTAGGAGTCGAGCGAGCGAAAGAGTTAGGCTTAGTGACGTTTGGGCTTGCGGGGGGAAGCGGCGGCAAACTCGCCCTTCTTGCCAATGTGTGTATTACGGTTCCCTCGAAAGTGACGGCGCGGGTACAGGAATGTCACCTCGCTCTGGAACATATTCTGTGTGAACTCGTGGAAGAAGCCCTGTTTGGAGAGCCAAAATGACGCTTTCAGAAAAGACGTTGCTGGAAAAACTCGGTCACTCCCGCGTTTTGGTGATCGGCGATGTGATGCTTGACGAAACGGTGTGGGGCGAGGTGCGGCGTATCTCGCCGGAAGCACCCGTTCCGGTTGTCGAGGTAAAAAACAAAACGTTTGCACCCGGTGGAGCCGCAAACGTTGCCGCAAACATCGCAGGGATGGGGGGCGGCGTTTCGCTGGGTGGAGCGGCAGGAGAAGATGCGAACGCAGACGCCCTTCGCACTTTGCTGACTGAAATGGGAGCCGATGCCGCCGGAATCCTCTCTGATAGCACACGACCCACTACGACAAAAACCCGTATCGTCGCGCACAGTCAACAGATTGTGCGTGTGGACATCGAAACCAAGACCCCAATTTCAGACACCCTGACCCATTTGTTGCTTGAGTGGGCGGAAGCGCGAATCACGGAGGTCGGTGCCGTCGTTCTCTCCGATTATCTGAAGGGGGTTGTCACTCCCGCTCTCGCTCAGGGCTTGATTTCTCTCGCAAACCGACATCATAAGCCGCTGATCGTTGATCCTAAAGGCATGGATTATGCCCGCTATCGAGGGGCGACACTCCTTACTCCCAATCACGCGGAAATGGAGGCGGCAGTCAACCGATCTCTCCCCGATGAGGCGTCTCTGCTTAAAGCGGCAAAGGAGTTGCAATGTGTTGTCGGGGGAGCCTTGCTGGTGACGCGGGGGGCGCAGGGCATGAGCCTTTTCCCAGCGGCAATCGGTACCTCTCCGCTCCACATTCCCACTGTTGCCCGCAACGTCTACGATGTCACAGGGGCAGGGGATACCGTTGTTAGCGTACTGGCACTGGCACTTGCGGCGGGTGCGGACTTTGCGGCGGCGGCAACACTGGCAAACCGGGCGGCAGGCATCGTAGTGGGTAAATTCGGCACGGCACGGGTCACGCAGGAAGAGTTAGCGGAGAACCCTGACCACCTCCCGAAAATTCGGTGAGGCACAAGCAAGAGGGAGAAGGATTTACCCCACGTAAAGACAGGAAGGCGTAAAAAAGACAGGGAGAGGAGAGCATCAATCCGCCTCCCCCTTTTCGTATTCTGCCTTTTAATCCGTCAGAACTTACGCGGGGGACGGAGGGGGGGGGCGTCACCATGGAAGCAAACGGGACGCCTCCGCGGTTCTGGACGACAAGCACCCTCTCGCTGACCGACGCCCCACGAAGCCCTCTCTCGAAGCGTACCGCCAAGGGCTGGAAACAGAGAAGGCAAAAACGCGGGGACACGGGCAAGCACGACCTTGTACGGAGGGCAATGCGGAGGGCAAAGCCAGATCCGGCAGGTGCCTCACACAACTACCCCGTCCGTCCTAAAGGGGGCAGTCTGAGCTAGTCTGCAGATAAAATCGCCCCCGTTTTTTCTGATTATTGATCCTTACCAGTCGAAGGTGTTACAAATATTGGCATCGGGAATTGAATGATTCGGGTCGGTGTCGTCGGGAGTTCCGATGTTGGCACAGCCCAAATTGCCCTTGTCGCACATGTCCGCTATTGGATAGGAGTTGATGAGGGAACACCCCGTTAACTCTTTCGAGGCTCCAATTGCCCCCGCTTTCATCCACTTTGCATGACCGTCGAAGAAGGTGCAGTTCGTCCCTTCCATGTGCCTGTCGCCCGCAATCGCCATGCGCCGATACGTGGGATAGTAGTTGAAATCTCCGCTCATCGGTTCAATCCAGCTATCGGAAATCGCGCTCGGATTGGGTCCGGCGGATTTGTCCCATTTATCAGTGAAAATGATGATCTCAGTCGGCTTTTCGAGTTGCGCGAGCGCAAGGGCTTCTGCGGCACGAATGGCGATGTAGGAACGCTTGACCGTGAGTTTTCCGTCGAGGTCTTTGGAGAGTGTGGGGGCGGTATCGCTTGAACAAACGAGGATCTGTCGGTTTTTAGTGTAGGGCGAGAGGGCGTTCCACCAGAGAACGGGCGGCTGAAACGTTGTGGGCACAATTGCGCCACTCCGCGAAATCGAAGGAGTGGCATTGGAGGCACGGAAAAACAATTTTTCGTCGTAGTCCTGAACGTACATTTGCGCGGCGGTTCCCAGTTGTTTGGTGTTGGAGAGGCAGGAAGTCGAGCGGGCTTTCTCTCGTGCCTGAGCAAAGACGGGAAACAGGATTGCGGTGAGAATTGCGATAATAGCGACCACAACGAGAAGTTCGATCAAGGTGAAGGCGTTTTGTGAACGACGCATGAGGGTTTCCTTTCGGACGGAATGGAATGAGAAAGAGGGCAATGATTCTCTCTTTCTCACGCACTTTTAATTCTAGATTGAATTCGGGCAGGCTTTACTTGCGGCGGCGACGCAACAGTGCCAGACTTCCGAAAGACACCCCGGTCAGCAAGTCAACACCCCGCGCAACGTGCCTTTGCAGGCGCAGTACAGTCTAAACCAGGTCGAATCCGATGTTGAAACGATCAAAGTTCCGACTTCCCTGCAACTCATTCAGTACACCAATCAAGTGCTTTCCAACAACAAGATTACGCCTAACACGGACAATCCGGCGATCAATCCGCTTTATAAGATCAGCAAAGCGAACAACGGAATCACGCACGTCTTCTACATCATTCGTGAAAACCGCACCTATGATCAGGTTCTCGGCGATCTGAACACCCCTGCCTTCGGCAACAAAGGTAATGGCGATCCAAGCCTTGTCCTCTTCGGCAATGACGTGACTCCCAACATTCACAAAATCGCTCAGGATTACGTTCTGCTCGACAACTTCTTTGATGTGGGAGATGCTTCGATGGAAGGGTGGGATTGGACGATGGCGGGGATTTCCACTCAGCACATCACCCGCAACCAGCCCTACAACTATTCCGGGCGCGGAGCCAACTATGACTCGGAGGGAACCGTCAACAACTATCCGGTGGCGGGGCTTCCGGCAGGAGCGCAGGGCTACATCAGTTACAATGCGGACGGAAACGCAATTGTCCCGACAAACCTGCCGCAACTCCCCCGGATCAATGATCTCGCAACTACCTCCAATGGTCGCATCCACGACACAATGATTGCGGCGGGCAACACCGTCCGCAACTATGGTGCCCTTGTGGGGTCGGGTTATCCCCTTGTCGCAGGGCTTCAGCCGAGCGGTCACTACGATGCTTCTAAAGGGGTGTTCAATCCGTTTGATCCGACTATTGGCAACACCGATCTGGACTTCAACGGCTACGACAACGCTCATGCCGAAAGCCCTGCGCCTTACATTTATGCGCCAACGGCAACGAACACGAAGTACCTGCCGCCCCACAAATAATTTGGCAAGTACCTACAGAACAACCGATTTGATGAGTGGAACCGCGAGTTTAGGGCAATGCTCACGAACGATCCAACAGGTGCGTCGGTTCCGAATTTCGAGGTAGTGCGCTTTGGACGTGATCATACGCAGGGGATCAATGCAAACGGAGCCTCTGCAAAAGCAGAAGTCGCCGACAACGATTTCGCCGTCGGCAAATTTGTGGAAGCAATCAGCAAAAGTCCGATCTGGGCTCATTCCGCGATTTTCGTGATCGAGGACGACGCACAGAATGGTCCCGATCATGTGGACTCACACCGCTCTATCGGCTTTGTGATCAGCCCCTACATCAAACGGGGAACGGTCAGCAGCAAATTCTACAACACCGTCAGTTTTCTCCGCAACATGGAAATGCTGTTGAACGCAAAACCGTTGACCCAATACGATGCGATTGCGGATTACATTGACGCCTGGGACACTGTCCCCAACAATATCGCCACTTATACGGCGATTTTGCCTCTGCAGGAAATCGTAACTGAAAGCCTTGCTCCGGGTAGCCTCTATGCAAAAGCGAACCTTAAGGAGTTCAATCGCTTGATGCAAGTAGCGGCGAAAATGGACTGGGCGGACGCGGACGCAAATGATCCCACCGTTCTCAACGACATGATCTGGAAAAGTGTGCGCGGTCTCAACTCGAAAATGCCCGCTCCCGTTGTCAATCAAATGGTTGCAAACTTGCGGAAAAAGAAAACCGAGGCGAAGGCGAAAGCCCGCGTCGCGGCAGGTCTCTCCACCAAAGTGGCAAAATCTCGCAAGACGGACGATGATGACTAAGTCATTCTAAATTGCATTGAGTCCACGCGGGTGAACCTCGCATCTCTGGAGCCGGGGAATTTATTCCCCGGACAACTTCTTAATAACCTCCGGCAATAGACTTCGGTGCAAAACCCGAATTCTACTGCCGGGGGTTTCTCTTTGACAAAATTTTAGATTTTATGCCCTAATCCTGTTAAAATAGATTAAACTAAATTGTTGTGACCGGAAGCAACACAAAAACAGGTTGAGACGCATCTAAATTCGGTGAGCGGAAAGTCTACGACGGGGTCTATGGCAGAGCAGAACGGTTTGAGTTGTCTTTATTTTGTGGGGATCGCAGGGATCGGCGTTTCCGCTCTGGCGCAGATCGCGCAGGCACGGGGGCATCGCATTGTCGGAGCCGATCCGGGGGCAGACCCGATACAGGTTCCGGCGATTGCCCGATTGCTTGAAGGTGGTGCCACGATTTATCGCACCCATGAGGCAGAAAACCTACCCGAAGATTGCGAGTTGCTGATTTACACCGCCGCCGCACGAAACGGCAACCCCGAAATGGAAGCGGCGAAAGAGCGTGGTATCCGCGTGATTTCTCGTGCGGACTACCTCGGTGAGTTGATGAACTCACATTCGGGACTTAAGATAGCAGTCTCCGGTACACATGGCAAAACGACGACAACAGCGATGATCGGGCATCTCCTCAAGCAAACACAACCGAATTTGCCAACCGTTTTTGTGGGGGCGGAAGTCGCACAACTCGGCGGTAATCTTGTGATAGGTAGCGCGGAAACGCCCTTTGTTGCAGAGGCTTGTGAGGCTTACGACTCGTTTCTTTCGCTGAGTCCCGATGTTTTCGTGATTACCAATATCGAAGCGGATCACCTCGATCATTATAAGGATGAAGCGGGGGTAGACAATGCTTTTTGCAAATTTGTCTACGATAATCCGCGCCCCGGTTCTCGCCTTGTTGGTTGTAGCGACGACCCCGGCGTTCGCCGCCTAATTATGGAAGACTGGGGCAAAGCGGGTGAACTCCCCGAACAGTGGATTTTCTCTTTCGAGCATGAACAGGGAGTGGATTTCTGGGTAAAAGTGCTTTCCGAAGCCTCGCCGTCACGATTTATCATTGACGATTTTGACACGCTTCAGGAGTACACGCTTCTCCTGCCCGGACGCCACAACATTGTAAATGCCGTGTGCGCTATCATTGCTTTGTATCCCCTTTTTCCCAATGTGGAGGGGAGAAAAAAACTCGTCACTGCACTTGCGACCTTCACCGGGGCGGAGCGGCGGCTGGAAACGCTGGCGGACGTGAACGGCATCACGATTATTGATGACTACGCGCACCACCCTACCGAGATTCGGGCGACCCTCGCTGCCCTTCGTGCCGCTTATCCTGAAAAGCGACTGACGGTTGTGTTTCAGCCACACCTTTACAGCCGCACACGAGATTTTCTGCCGCAATTTGCCGAGGAACTCTCAAAAGCGGACCGCCTGATTGTCACCGACATTTATCCGGCGCGTGAATTGCCTATCCCTGGCATCACCTCAGAGGCAATCGTCGCTCTTGCCCGTGAGTGCAATTCTTCACTTAGAGCGGATTATGTTGCTGAAAAGTTTGAGGTTCCCACCCTGCTTTTGCCGACACTCACCTCCGGCGATCTGGTCGTTTTCATGGGGGCGGGCAGTATTCGTGAACCCGGCGAAATACTTGCGGCGGAAATCAAAACAAAAAGTTCTTTGACTTCTCCTTTGCAGGGGGAGAAAGAACAAGTTCGGCTTAATCCCTTTCTTGCCTCCTCTTTACACAAGGGAAAGAGTGGAAGTGAGAATGAGGAAGAAACAATGCCCTCTCTCTCCGTCTGTGTTCTCATGGGGGGATTTTCGGCGGAGCGTGAGGTTTCGCTTTCCGGGGGGCGGCAGGTGATGGCGGCACTGAACCGAGACCGTTATCAAGTCTCGGAACTGGATTTGCGTGATCTCTCCGACCTGCTCACCTTGCGGGAAAACAAGCCCGACTTGATCTTGCCGATTTTGCATGGGCGAGGCGGAGAAGACGGCGTGTTGCAGGGGCTTCTCGACTGGATGGGTCTGGCTTATGTCGGCTCCGGTTCGCTGGCTTCGTCACTCGCGATGAACAAAGTTGCGGCGAAAGATCGGTTTCGACAAAACGGAATCCCCGTCATTCCCGGCGAAACGGTTTCCCGTTTTGAGTTCACGGAAGGGACGGCGGCGGAACTTCTCACGCGCCTTTCCTGTCCTCTTTTTGTAAAGCCGAACGCGGAAGGCTCTACCTTTGGAGCGACACTGGTTCATTCCTCCGAAACCTTGCAGGAAGCCATTGCCTTTGCGTTGAATTATGATGAAACGGCTTTAGTGGAAACCTATATCAAAGGGATGGAAATTACGTGCGGCGTACTGGAAGACCCTGAGACGGGAAAGCCGTTTGCACTTCCCCTGATTGAGATCGTTCCGAAAGCCGAAGTCTATGACTACGAAAGTAAGTATGCACCGGGCGGAAGCGAACATATTATCCCTGCGCGACTGTCTCAGAAGGTAACGGAACAAGCCCAACGCATCGCCGTAGAATGTCACACGTTGCTGGGTTGTCGTGACCTGTCCCGAACCGATTTGATCGTGCGCGAAGATGAATTATTCGTGCTGGAGACAAACACGCTACCGGGAATGACGCCGACGAGTTTGCTTCCCGAAGCGGCAAAAGCAGTCGGCTATTCCTTCTCCGATTTGCTGGATTGCCTGATCCAATCCGCACTTCGTCGCACTTCTATCAACGCAAACCCGAAATAGCAACTATGCCTAGAAAACGCCCTTCTCATCGCGAGACTCCAATTAGAAAAAGAAGCACGATGCGCCCCCAGAAGGTCGGTTCACGCCCCATGAACGACAGCGAACTTTCGCGTCTTCGGCGGCAGATCATTCAGGTTCTGGTTTTGCTCTTCGGCGTGGAATGTGCGGCGAGTGCGTTTACTTCACCCTGGCTTCATGTCCGGCGGGTGCAGTTAGTGGGGATTTCCGGCTTAACCCCTGCGGAAGTCACGCTTGCACAAAATGCCATGCAACTACCCGCTAAAACCAACTTTTTTCGAGTTCCCATAGGTAGCTTTACGCAAAGTCTCAAAGGACTGCCCTGTGTTCAGCGTGTCTCCATCATTCGACATTTTCCTTCGGGCATTGAAGCCCGAATTGTGGCACGCCAACCGATAGCGATTCTCCAAATGGGAGAGAAATTATTTGAAGTAGACCCGACTGGAGTTGCAATTCGGGTGGCTCGCCCGGAGGTTGCGGCGCGACTGCCGCACGTCATCGCCTCCGCCGAAAATACTCCTGCGCTCGGCACTGTAAGCGGAAACCTTTCGGTGAATACGGCAGTACAGATTATCGAGAGCGAAAAGCAAACGGTCTCTGGCGGCATTGCAAAGATAGACGTTGACTCGGTGGGGAATTTGTGCTTGAATATGAGGGACGGAGTATTGATTCGTCTCGGTCTGCCTGACGAAATGCCTGCGAAACTCAAGCAACTACATCTGCTTTATCGCCACAGTCCTGATCTTGCCGCGAAAATGACGCTTGTTAATTTGTCCGTACCGGATTACCCGGCGTGTGTTCTGCGTTCCGATTCTGCCCCCCCTTCTAACGGCGACAGCCTTTAGAGAAAGTGTCCCGGTGAAATTCAATGAGTATTTTCTCTGCAAGCATACAACACCGCACCTATCATTGGCAAATGAACAGTATGTGTTTCGTATTGGGTATCCTCATTGCGGCTTCCTGGCAAACCGCTACGGCAGTAAGCCGAGCCGGAATTGCTTCGCAGAGAACAGGGTTTTATTATCCGCCGAGTGCAGTCGCTCAGGTTCAGGACGAAAAAGAAAAATTGGCGAATTTGCAAACCGAAATTAAGACTCGTGGCAATGACATTACGATTCTGCAAAACAAGCTTGCACAGGGAACCGACGCATCCGAAACGCTTAATAAACAGTTGCAGGAGATCAAACTTCAAGCAGGACAGACGAATGTGATCGGGCAGGGCATCGAAATCGCGCTTGTGGATAGCCGCAACAAACCAACCTCTCCCAACGATATGATTAATCAGTCGAATTTGATTCACGATACCGATGTAATGACCGTTGTCAATGAGTTGCGGGCGGCAGGAGCGGAAGCGATTTCGGTAAATGATCAGCGTGTCATCGCTACCACTGCGATTCGATGCGTGGGTCCCAATGTTCAGGTGAACGGGGTTCCTTATGCGTCTCCTTTTATCATCCGGGCGATTGGAGACCCGAACGCCCTGCTTGGTGGATTGAAGACGCCGGGGGGTGTTTTTGAGAAAATCGGATTGTATGATGCCGCCATGATCAAAGCGGACAAGAAAGCCGAATTAAAACTGCCTGCGTTCGGGGGGAACACGCAGATACGGTTTGCAAAGTCGGAGGCGGCTCCGGTCAAGCCCTCTGAGACAAAGCCGACAGATACTAAGTCCGATCTGAAATCCACTCAATCCGACAAGACCGAAGACAGCAACACGAAAGCCTCTGATCAGAAGAACTCCGAAACAAAGAGTTTAACCGACAAAAATAACGACACAAGCACCGAAACAAAGACGAAAGATCGGGACGAGAAAAGGAACGGGCAGTAAGATGAGATTGTGGTTTCCGGTTTTAAGTCTTGCGGTAGGGCTAGTCGTCGGATTCACGCTGTTTTCTTTCACGCACTGGCACGTTCCTCCTGAGTACGCTCCCTATCTTTCGGTGGCGGCACTGGCAGGCGTTGACACGCTTTTCGGGGGAATTCGTGCGGGGATAGAGGGACGGTTCCAGACCGATATTTTTGTCACGGGATTTTTACTGAACACTTTGTTTGCAGCGGCACTTGCGGCACTTGGAGACCGGATTGGAATTAATCTCGCTCTTGTAGCGGTGATTGCAATTGGCTCCCGTGTCTTCCTCAATCTCTCGTTGATCCGACGTTATTATCTGAATCAGTGGACGCTCAAACGTAACCGCCAATCCGATGAAGTGGGTCAGGTCGCTTCCGTCACGGTTCCTCTGGCTCAGGAACAGAAAATCGGCGGGGTCTGAAGGTAGTCCTTCAGATTTATCTCACGCGAAGATCCAGAGGCGCAAAGAGAATACAGAGGGATACGGAAGAGCGTTTTATCCACAGGTTAACACCGATGGACACAGATTAAAGGGCAAGAAGAAAGTGTCGAGGGGGAAATTTGCTCTCTTCTTTTGCTTTCTCCTCCTTTGAGCCTCTGCGTCTTTGCATGAGATTAATTTTATTCCGCACCTCTCTCTGGGGCTCTTTCACCTATTCTCCACAAAAGACACAAATTTCCGATACGACAATCCTCTGATTTGCGGTACAATGTCGGGTGAACTGCCACCCGGCACTTAATTTTGTAACATCTTTGTAAATAATCCCACACCTTGGACAATCGCTTGGCGAAAAATGATACGATTTGCGGTCTAGATATCGGAACAACGAAAGTGTGCGCCCTCATCGGTGAAATCGCCGAAGGAGGGCGGATTCTGATTACCGGCGTTGGAATCAGCCCTTCGACGGGCATGAAAAAGGGCGTGGTGGTGGACATCGAAGCCACGACTCGCGCTGTCGAAGAGGCAGTTGGGAAAGCCTGCAAGCAAGCGGGTAAAGAAGTGGACAGCGTTTATGTGGGGGTGACGGGCGATCATATTGCCTCTCTCAACTCGAATGGGCGCATCGCCATTACTCACCCTGACCGTGAGATTACGCAGGGCGATGTAGACCGTGTTCTTGAGTCCTCGCGTGTGATTGTTCTTCCCCCGGATCGTCAGATTGTTCATGCGATCCCTCGTGCTTATGCAGTTGATGGGCAGGGCGGGATTCGTCAGCCAATTGGCATGAGCGGCACTCGCCTTGAAGTGCAAACGCATATCGTGCATGGGGCGATTACCTTTCTCCAGAATGTCGAGAAGTGTGTGACAAAGGCAGGGCTTTCGGTGGCGGAAGATGTACTGGAGCCAATCGCGACGGCTGAGTCGGTGTTGTTGCCCGCCGAGAAAGAACTCGGTGTGTGCCTTGTGGACATTGGCGGCGGTACTTCGGATATGGCGGTTTTCTTCGAGGGTGAGATTTATTATTCGGCGGTGATTCCTGTAGGCGGAAATCATGTGACGAACGATGTGGCTTACGGTTTGACGGTGGCGCACGAGGAAGCGGAGCGCCTGAAAACGGAGAGCGGTCACGCAGTAATGACGCAAATCGGGGAGGAAGACGTGATTACGGTACGCCAGATCGGGCGTGAGGAAAGTCGCCGATTGCGCCGTAAGGCTCTTGTGCAGATTATTGAACCTCGGATGCAGGAGCTGTTTCAACTGGTGCTGGAGGAACTGGAGCGGGCGGGTTGCATGGGCAAAATCCCGGCGGGTCTGGTGATCAGTGGCGGCGGAAGTCAGTTAAAGGGGTGCGTGGAGGTGGCGCAGGAAGAGACGGGTTTGTCGGTGCGAATCGGGTATCCGCAGGGCGTCGGGGGTCTGGGTGAGACGTTGACGCATCCCTCTTATGCAACGGCTATCGGTCTTGTGCAGTATGGCGCACGTCAACTGCAAAATTCGCAACCGGAGTCCCGCGAGAACTTCGGTAGCGGTATCATGGCATGGCTCAAGCGCATGATGAGTCTGGTTTTCGGACGCGAGTAGGGGATTGATGCAGAGAGTCATCTCTACAGATAAACACAGGGAACACGGATTAAAACGCGAAATTTGGAGAGAAAAAGAGAAGAAAGACTTCGGTAGAAATTTGTTTTCGGCTATTTTCATTTTTAATGAGTAAAACCCCCTCTGTCGGCGCACTATTATTGTAGATGCACTGAGAAAGAGAGGGTTTTTTAATGACTAAATGGATTGAAGAGGAAAATGGAGACGTTTGGATTCCCACGACGACAGTAGCGAAAATGCTCAGGCTCCAACTGAGAACGGTTGGGGATGCAATGAAGGGTGTTCTCTTACAGGTTCGCGTTCCCATTGGAGGACGCTCGAAATATTACCTTCTTTCCGAGGTGGAACTTCTGGCTCGTGATCCCAAACGGTTAAACTGGCAGATTGCGCGGGAAACTCAGCAAGCCTGTCGAAAACAGGGAGACCCGGCGAAGGTGGACCTGACTTTTATGACCGCTCTTCAGGTGCAAGAGTTTTTGGGTATTAAGCTCTGCATGATGAATTGGTATGTCAATCGGGGGTATTTGACCTCTTATCAGCGACTTCCGGGGCGTTCGCGGCATCATTTTGATCCGTATGAGGTGCGGGTGTTGAGAAATCGCCGGGAGCGGCTTGAGCGGATTCGTGAAACAAATCATACGGCTCATGTGAATGATGCTCGTCTTAGCCTTAAATTTTTTGTGCCGAGAAAGTGGAAGACGGGGGCAATGCACGAGAGTGATCTTCTGCCGAGAGAGCGTTCGATGGGAATCTGGATTAGCAAAAGGCAGGCGGCGGCTTTGCTGGAGGTTGCCCTCGCTACGGTGGTAGGGTTGCGTACACGCGGACGCCTTTACGGTGAAATGCAGGTGCGAAGTGATTCGCTCCGCAAGCAGAAGCAGTGGTTTTATCGTAAGGCGGATGTGATTGCCCTACAGGGAGACGCGGATTATCGGAAGGGGCGGGAGACTTATCGAGTTCATCTGACTCCTCTTGCTCGCCTTCAGAGAGCCGAGAAGGGGGCGGTGCATACACCCACTCGTGATCTCGACTGGGAAGCCTTCGGGTCTCAGTGGAGGGTGAGGGAGAGCGGGGACTGGTAGGGGAAGCGAGGGTACAATACGAATTGGGACGATGTTAATAGCACCGTCCCAATTCATCGGAGTTACTCTCCGCAAAGAAAGGAGAACTAACAATGCTTAGTTTCTTCTTCTGGCTCAGCCTTATCGCAAGCGCGATTACGGTCTGCACAGCGATCAATTCGCTGTGCCGACGTATCGCACGAG
>JACMPS010000363.1 GCA_014377395.1 Chthonomonadaceae bacterium | reverse complement strand
GGCTACTCCGAGCAAGCCTATAAATCGCGCTTCACGCTCTCCTCAATTGAACGCCTTTTGCCCTTGAGGTCTTTGCTTGAAGGGGTAAAAATCACCCACAGCGACTATACGGAATTGACCCACGCACCCGGTGAAGACGTTTTGATTTTCCTTGATCCGCCCTACGAAAATGCAACCAAATCAAAACTCTACGGCAGAAAAGGCGTTTTACACACAAGTTTTGACCATGACCGCTTTGCAAGCGCGATGAAAACCTGCGCTCACTGTTGGCTGATCACTTACGATGACACAGTGGAAATCCGAGAGCGGTTTCCGTTTGCGGTTCAGAAGTCGTGGGCATTGCAGTATGGGATGAACAACTACAAGCAGGAACGCGCCGAGATCGGAGCCGAGGTTTTTCTGCTGAACTACGAAATCGCTCTAACAAAGCCGATTTCTGCCCTCACCCTTTTCGACTGAAAACCCTTATCAACGCTAATGGCGAACTCGTCAAGCCGATCTGAGGAGCGAACGGCACTCAATTCAACGGCAAATCGAATGCCAAATTTCGATTGTTCAGGTTGAAGTCAAGACAGAAAGTCCGCGGTAAATCCCCTCATTCAGACATCGTTTTTAATTTTTTCTGAAAAGCGGGCTTCTATGCCGTATAATGGGGGGCGAATACGTCAGATCAATCGAAAACTTTTCAGAACAGGATAAAAATCACAATGAGCAAGCGCAAGCCGGAGCGAACCACCCCCAAGATCGCCGGATCACAGGTCTACGGACAGGGCGAACTCGCCGCACTCCAGGGCAACACCGTCTTCATTCACCGACAGAAGTATCACGTCTTCGTCGGCGTCCAAGAGGTTCTCGTTACGGAAAACAAAAACGAAGCCCTTGCAGAAGCCGCGAAAATGCACAACGCTTAGTTTTCACCTTACCCGATTACCGACGAGAAAACCCCGTCAGAAAGTAGCCTCTCACGATGAGCCACCGACAAAAAAGCAGACATAGCCCCCGTCATCATACCCACGCGGTCAAACCCCGCCTTCAATTAATTCCGTTGCCGCCTTACGTTGATCCCAACGCACCTAAGCCCGAAGACAAAGCGGAGGCGACTCCCGTTGTCTCTCAAACTCAGGCACAGGTTGAGGAACCCGTCGCGGTCTAAAAAACATTGACCGCTACAAAATCGAAAAGGGAGAAAGGACAAATTGTCCTCTCTCCCTTTTCATTTCAGGTTAGCAAAGGTCATCTTCCTTTGACTTTTCCTCGCTACCCTAGTCTTGAACTCCTGCGATCCTCAAAGCCTCATCTGCCTGCCCGATCAGGTGAAAAGTCATTTCCTCGCGCACATTGTCGGGCAAATCTTCCAGGTCTTTCTCATTGTCGCGTGGCAAAATCACCTCGCGAATGCCCGCCCGGTGCGCCGCCAGCACCTTTTCCCGGATGCCCCCCACAGGAAGCACACGCCCCCGCAACGTGATCTCCCCGGTCATGGCGATTTCCCTCCGAATCGGGCGGCGCGTGAGTGCCGAAGCAATCGCCGTTGCAATTGTAATTCCCGCAGAGGGTCCGTCTTTGGGAACGCCGCCCGAAGGAACGTGCAGGTGAACATCGGTGGTGCGATAAAAATTCTCGTCAATGCCGAGTTCGAGCGCACGAGAGCGGACGTAGGAAAGAGCCGTTTGTGCCGACTCCTTCATCACATCGCCGAGTTGCCCCGTGAGTTGTACTTTGCCCTCGTGACCTTTAAGGAGACTCACCTCAATGGTCACTGTATCGCCTCCGAACTCGGTGTAAACCAGTCCGGTTGCCGCCGCAATCTGGTCTTCCTCCTCCATGACGCCGTAACGATAGCGCGGCTTCCCCAGATACCGGGCGATGTCGCCTACATCAATGATTTCCCGCAGTTGTTCGCCACTCGCCACCTTGTGTGCCACTTTGCGACAGAGTGCGGCCACTTCACGCTCCAGATTACGCACCCCCGCCTCACGGGTGTACTGGCGCACAAGGGAACGGATTGCCGCCTCGGTCAGCACAAACTGCTCCGCCGTCAAGCCGTGTTCTTTGCGGGTGCGGGGGATCATGTGTTGAACGGCTATCGCGAGTTTGTCTTCCTCGGTGTAGCCCGCAAAATTGATCACCTCCATGCGGTCACGGAGTGCCGCCGGGATCGTGTCCAGTAGATTCGCCGTTGTCACGAACATCACGTCAGAAAGATCGAACGCCGCCTCCAGATAGTGATCGCTGAACTCGTTGTTTTGTGCCGGATCAAGGGCTTCCAGAAGTGCCGAAGAGGGATCGCCCCGAAAATCCATACCGAGTTTATCAATTTCGTCCAGCATGAAAACAGGGTTGTTGACGCCCGCCTGCTTAATGCCCTGCAAAATTCGTCCCGGCATAGAGCCGATATAAGTACGGCGATGCCCCCGAATCTCCGCTTCATCTCGCACACCACCGAGTGAAATTCGGATGAATTTACGCCCCAACGCCTTTGCAATGGACTTCCCGATAGAGGTTTTGCCGACTCCGGGAGGCCCCGCAAAGCACAGAATAGGCCCGCGTGTCGAGCCTGTGAGTTTTCGCACGGCGAGAAACTCCAGAATACGCTCTTTCGCTTTTTTCAACCCAGAATGATCTTCGTCGAGAACCCGCTCCGCCTCAGCGACCTCGATGTGATCGGGCGTCGAAATGCTCCAGGGCAACGAAACCATCCAGTCGAGGTAATTCCGCACGACCACGCCTTCGGGGGCGGCGTAGGGCATCCGCTCCAGTCGCTCCACTTCTTTGGCGGCGCGTTCGGCGACGGCATCGGGCATCCCCGCTTCCATAATCTTTTTGCGGTACTCATCCAGTTCGAGGGTGCGCTCGTCACGTTCACCGAGCTCGTTCTGAATCACTTTCATTTGTTCGCGCAACAGGTACTCACGCTGAGTGTCGCCCATCTCTTTTTCGACTTGCGAACGAATATTTTTCTGAATGTCGAGAATATCCATCTCCTTGCGTAACACAATGGAGAGACGTTCTAGGCGCTCACGCACATCAATCGTTTCGAGAATTTCCTGCTGTGCCTCCACGCGCATTTTCGTTAGATAGGGCGTGATTACATCCGCGAGACGACCCGGTTCTTCCGTGTTGACGACATTGATCAGGGCTTCCGGCTGAATATTTTTAGAAATGGAGACAATTTGCTCGAACTGCGTGGTGACATCGCGCATCAAGGCTTCGATTTGCAGGTTTTTGGTTTCCGTTGTCGGCAGAGGTTCGACAACCACCCGAAAGTGCGGCTCCGTCTGCAAATACTCCACGATCCGGCAACGCTCCAACCCTTCGAGCATCACGCGAACGGTGCCATCAGGAACGCGCAAAATCTGCATCACTTCGGCAACAATCCCCACCCGGTAAATATGATCTTCGTCGGGGTCTTCCGCACTCAAGTCTGCCTGTGCAACGATGAAAATGTGGCGTGAATTTGCGGTGGCTTCGTCCAATGCCCGCACCGATTTTTCACGCCCGACAAGCAACGGAAAGATCATATGAGGAAAATAAACCTGATCGCGGATCGGCAATAGAGGCAACGTTGTCGGAAAAACAGGAAGCGCACTTTCGGCTTCAAGTCGCTGGATCGCCGCCATTACTTCGGCGTCAATTCGGGGATCGTTCATGTCGTCTTCCTCGGCGGCAGTGGCTTTGGATTTCTTGGAAATTCGGGGCATAATGTCAGTAAAACCTTCTCGCTGGATGTGGTCTCAATTTCGGATTAAATTTATGAGGTGCGGAAAGAGATTCGAGAGAGGGCGTCGAGAATCCTGCTTGCATGGCTTTTTTGGACTCTTCCTCTCATGGAAACTTATCTTGTTCTTCAGCGAGAGGAAACGTGTGTGCGTTTGCCGCAGGAATGAATTCCGCGCTGTGAGGCATGCCGCCCCATATGGACAAAACTCGGACACACCATTCGTCAAATTACGCCTTGAGTAAGAAATCATTACTACTGCCTTTGCATTGAGTCCACGCAGGTGGAAATCCCGCGAACCGTTGAGCAGGAGTTTGTAATTGGAGCGCCTTTGTAGCCGGAGGTTTCAACCTCCGGACAACCTCTAAATGATCCGAAATCTCATTTCGCTAAGGGGCAAGAAAAGCGTTATGCAAGGGGGGAGGTTAGGAGGGGGTTGAGAATGAGTGCCTTTTGCGGGCAAAGGCAGACTTCGCCGCCACCCCTACTTTTTAAGGCGGAGAAGAAGCCAGCCGTCCGTTTCTTTGAGGACGGTAACAAAGATTTGGGGGGAGGTTTTCAGTTCGATTTCAAGACGCTTTCGGTAAGAGTCGCGCGAGAGAGCCACCAGCACTGTCCTGTTTTGAGGGGTCAGCAAGGTAGCGAGAAGCGGTGTCAACGGAGGGTCTTTTTGTTCGACAGGCGAATAATCCGCGTAAAACAGCATACTCGGACGGCGTGGCACAATGTTGTAGTAAATCACCGTTTCGCCCGGTGCGTGCAATGTATTTGCAGAGATCGCAATCTCCTGATACGGGGCGAGAATGTCGCGTTGAGCCGTTGTGTAGCCCTCTCCTGCGATAAAGGCTACCAGTAGCACCATTGCTCCCGCCATCGCACCAATCCCCTCTAGCCTCCACTTCTTTGCAAAACAAATCCACCCGATGATGCTTCCCACCAGAAGAATTACCGTCAGATGAACCGCCAGCGTCAGTACCGCAGGGGAAACAGGTGCGTTTTTGGGAAGAAATCGGGGTGCAATCAGCACGGCGAAGACCAGCAACGCCGAAGTCAATGTGGCTCCCTGCGCTCCTCTGATCAGGTTTCGATCCAGTTTTTTTGTGGCGATTGCTCTTGCGAGCCATGCACCTACCAGCACCGAAGCCGCCGGGTAAAGCGGGGCAATGTAGGTTGGCAGTTTGGCGGATGCCAGCGAGAAAAAGACGAAGATCACGCCGATCCAAACGGTGAGGTAGCGACGAACTTCTGCGGCAGGGGCGGAACCTTCCGCGTCTTCTTCTTGAAGTTCCGGTTCGCTTTCCGAATGAGGTTTCGGTTTTCGTAAGGCGGACGGCAAAAAACACGCCCAGGGGAAAAATCCAATCAGCAAGTAGCCGAAGTAAGAGATAATCGGAGCATTATGGACTTTATCGCCGCCCTTGAAGCGTCCGATGTGTTGCCGAATTACATACTCCTGCACAAAATCGCGCCCCTGCGAATCCCGCTCATGTCGGCTTGAAATGGCGAGGTGCCAGGGAGCCGTCAGCAAAATAACGCACAGCAATCCCAATAAAGGTCTTAGAGAGTGAAACCCGGACAGTCCTTTTCGCGTCAGAGTAACAATTCCGCGCTTTCTCGTTTCATGCTCTCCTGTGCTTCTCGCTTTCGAGAAGTTGTAAGAAAAAATGATGAGTGCGGGGAGCAATAAACCGACAATTCCCTTTGTGAGTACCGCCGCCGCACCACAAAGCCAGAACAAAATCAGAACGAGAGTTTTTCGCCGGGGTCTGCCGCCGATCCCCGCGAGTGAAGCGTAAAGAAACAACATCCCGGAAATCCATAAGATGAGAAGCCCGTCCGTTGTCATCTGGCGGGCATCAACGACAGTGAGCGGCGAAGTTAGAAAACAGAGTCCCGCCAGAAGCCCGGCACGTTTTCCGTAAAAGCGAGTCGCAAACACGACGATAAGAGCCAGTGTTGCAAGGGAAGTGAGAGCCACCGGAATTCGAGCCGCTCCTTCACTCAACCCGAAAAGGCGCATCGCTCCCGCCGAAGCCCAGTACACCAGAATCGGCTTTTCGAAAAACGGCGTTGTGAGTGCCGTAGGATCGCCGGGAGGGACAGAGTTCAGGCGCGGCGTGATATAATCTCCGGTGAGAATCATTTGTCGAGCGCAGGAAACGTAGAGGGCTTCATCGAGATCGAAAAGGCGAATCGCCCCGCTTCGCCAGCAAAAGACGCAGAGAGCAAGCGCAGAAATCAAAATCCAGAGAAGTTTTGGGGTGCGTAATTTTTTTTTATGGCTCATTATTGCTTTACTAACCTGTACTCGCAGGACAAATCCGGGTACAATGAGTAAATAACAATACCTCGTTTTTGAGGAAATCAGCGTCGTATAAACAGTCGGGAGACGGATGAGAGACGACACAGCGCAAAACAAAGGGCATTTTTATGGGTTTACCCTGCTCGAACTTCTTGTGGTGGGGGCAATTATAGGGCTACTGGCAGCCCTGCTTTTTCCTGTCTTCAACCGCGTGCGCGAAAGTGGGCGTAAAACCGTTTGCCTTTCGGGGGCGCATGGGGCGGCACTTGGTCTTGCAATGTACGCCCATGATTATGACGGGGTGTACCCTACCTTTCGGGTAGACCCGACTTACGCCGCTAACCCGGAGAATTATGCTCGCTGGCACGACACCTTCTGTCAAGGAACGACGCTCTCGGCGAATCAGCCGACCTGGTTGACGGTGGCTCAACCCTATCTCTCTTCGCCAAAGCAAGAGTTCGTATTGAGCGACAAAAAACTCAGATTGCCTGTTCTCTATTGTCCTTCCGATACTCTGGAGCGAAACGTCACCAGTACTGATTCGCTCAAAGGGAAATCGCCCTTGAGTCCGTCTCTTTTACCACCGATCACTTCCTACGAGTTTAAAATGTGGCTTGCGGAGGGACGACAGGAAGAGGAAATCGTTTCACCGACCCAGATGGTTATTCTCTGGGAGCAACGAGATTTTCACACGGCGGGAAATCATTCGGAGCATGATCGTCGTGCCGCTCTCAATGCGGCTTTCGTAGATGGTCATGTGCGCCGAATTCGACTTTCAGAGACGAACAGTGCTAAGTACGGAGACGGGCCCGATTTACACTGGGCTTTCGTGCCAACCGGCGAAAAATCCGCCGGAATGGAAGGTTTGGATGTGACCCGTTGAAGAGTTGAAGAAGGACGACTTTCGCTCTCGCTCTTTACTTTTACCCCGCCCGGGTGGTGGAATGGCATACACAACAGACTTAAAATCTGTCGCCGGTAACGGATTGCGGGTTCGACTCCCGCTCCGGGCATTTCGTTTTTTTCTCTAGATTTTCTTCTCCCCGATTGCTCAAATCGAAATTTTTGCGCTTCCCATTCTTAATTTCCCTGACTCCCCGTGTTCGGAGGCTATTATCTCAAAGTCTCATTTCGTAAATAAAGACAGGAAAACGCTTTCCATCAAACCCGAAACAGAGGCTGAATGATCGAGGCAATGACCGATCCGAAGACCGAAACACGCTACTATATCGCCGGGATGGACTGCCCTGTCGAAGAAACCTTGATCCGTAATCGCCTCAGGAATATAGAAGGCGTTGAAACGCTTCGGTTTGATTTGATGCGCCGCGTTCTCACGGTTTCGCATCAGCTCCCCGATGAATCGTCTCTCACCGACGCCCTGAACGGCATCGGCATGGCTCCCCGCCCCTACGTCGAAGAAGCACCCGGTGCTCGTCCTATCGAATCTCCCACGATTCCACGCGCTCAAATCATTACCCTTGTGGCGTCCGGTCTACTCGCGCTTGTAGCAGAAATCGGGGCATGGGTGACGGGTTCCGATCATTCCATTCCTGTTGCGATTTTTGCCTTCGCTTCCATTGCGCTTGGTGGGCGCGTCACGCTGAGAAAGGGCGTGATCGCCCTCATCAATCTCACGCTCAACATCAATTTTCTGATCGTTGTGGCGGCAATGGGCGCAGTCTGCCTCGGTCAATTACCGGAAGCGGCGATGGTCACTTTCCTCTTCGCCTTAGCCGAAACGATTGAAGCCGCCTCCCTCGAACGCGCCCGAAACGCGCTTCGCTCCCTGATGGACGTGGCTCCCGAAACGGCTTTGGTAGTGTGCGAGTCCGGTCATTTTCACGACACTGCGATTGGCGAGATCGAAGTCGGAAATCGAGTGCGGGTACGTCCCGGCGAACGGGTGGCACTCGATGGCGTAATCCTTGAAGGAACCTCCTCGGTCAATCAAGCACCGATTACCGGGGAAAGTCTGCCCGTTGAGAAAAATACAGGTGACAAGGTTTACGCCGGGAGCAACAATGAGCGCGGCAGTTTTGTCTTCGAGGTAATGGGTGATGTCGGGCATACGTTGCTGGACAGAATCATTCGCACGGTGCAG
>JACMPS010000362.1 GCA_014377395.1 Chthonomonadaceae bacterium | reverse complement strand
TTTGTAATTGTGGTTGCCTCTCAGGACGTAACAGACGATCATAAAGGATTGCGAAACGATGCAACCGTTCGATCTCTTCGGCAAACTTTTTTGGTGTCCTAAAATGCAAGTTAATTCGATCTCTGAAGCGAGCGTACACATGATTTTCATTACAAAGTGTTCCTGTCTCCATTGCAAGATAGTGTCTTAGAAACGCCGTTAACTCGCCCATGCCTGATTTGCCTACCGTGCGTTTCTCCTGCAGAATTGCCTCAATCGGCGACCAGTGATCACAGAAGATGCTTTCCTGATCACCCGGAGGTAAAGTCATAGCAATAAAGTTCCGCACCAGGTCCGCTTGAGTAAGAGCCTTTCCTTTTGCGTTGAGGCTCTCAAAGATTTTGTAGGGGCTTTCCTGTGGATCTAAACTAATGAAAACAACCTGAAAGACATTTGCCAGAGTTCGGAAAAAGCGTTCAGGAACAATTTCGCCCTTCTCGATTTTCCCCTTGAGTGCCGTATAGAGGTAAGCGTAAGCACCGGGAATACGGGACTCCGGGGCGTCGGGTTCCTCCCCTTTCAGGATCGCTTTGTACGCGGCACGATCATTGTACTTAGACGTCGGAAGTAACTTATAATGGGCGTCACCTGTTTCGTCGAGATTAAAAACGAGTTTTCTAATTTTGTTGGACAGAGGTTTATTGCTTGTCTCAATCACGCGAGAAAGTGCGAAGAGCAAAAGGGAGAGCGTCGTCAGACGTTGTTGACCGTCCACGAGCGTAAACCGTGTGATCGTCCCGGCAATTACGCCGGACTGCACAACAACGAGAGAACCAAGAAAATGCTCGACAGGGGTGACATCCGTTTCATCAGGGTCTTCGTTGACTTCTTCATAGATCGTGTAGGCATCTTCAAGCAACGTATCCCACTCAGTCTTTTCCCACGCATACTCGCGCTGAAAATGGGGCAACACATAATGAATGTCCCCCCCGTTCTGGAAGACCTTCTGCAAAGTCATGCTGTCTGCTTTCATCGCTATTCTCGTGTTCCTTCTGGTTGTTCACTCTGCATTTCAATCTCTTACTGTGACGACGCTTCATCAGACCGGAAAAAGGACGTGAAAACGCCGTTTCTCCTTCGCGCTGAATTTCATGCAACGTTACCCCGTCTGCTTTGCGTCTATAGTGACAGAACAGGAAACCCCGTTCCAAAAATCTCCCTTTACGTCAGGAATTTTTAGATGACCTGGTTTACGAACCCGCAAGTTTACATCGCGCTCACCACGCTCACCATTTTGGAGATTGTGCTTGGCGTGGACAACATCGTTTTTCTCACGATTCTTTCCGGCAAACTTCCCCCCGATCAGCAGGAAAAAGGACGCAAGACCGGGCTTTTGCTTGCCGTGATCCCCCGTATTGTGCTCCTGCTCGTCATTGGCTTGATCATGCGTCTTAACACGCCCCTTTTCTACACCCCTTTTCCGGAAACTGAGAAGGAACTAGGGACAGGCAACATGGGCATCACCGGGCAAAATCTCGTTTTTATCGTTGGTGGGCTGTATCTGATTTACAACAGTGTCAAAGAAATTCACCATAAACTCGAAGGCGCAAACAACGAGGAAGAGTCGAAGCCCGGAACCGCTTCGTTTGCCGCGATCATGTTGCAAATTATGGGAATCAATGTCGTGTTTTCCCTCGACTCAGTCATTACAGCGGTCGGAATGGTCACTCCCGCACAGGTTGGAGGCTACAACATCGCTATTAGTGTGATGATCGGGGCAGTCGTCCTCTCCACACTCGTGATGCTACTCTTTGCTCGTCCGGTCGGTCTCTATGTGGAGAAGCACCCAACCGTAAAAGTGCTTGCCCTTTCCTTCTTGATTTTGATCGGCGTCAACCTTTTAGGGGAGGGATTTCATCAGCACATCCCGAAAGGTTACACCTACTTCGCAATGGCATTTGCTATTGGCGTGGAGATGATCAACCTGCGGGTACGCAAGCATCCGTATCGGGCAAGTGCGTAACGCGCTCTGAAAACACGGAAGCGATTTTATCCACAGATTAACACCGATGGACACAGATTAAAAGACAAAATACGGGAAAAGAACAGAGAAGTGAGAAGAACTTACATCTCAACAATTGACACTCAACACTTAACACTTCTGTGTTTCAGTAAGATCGAATCAGACAAAAGGAGATGAACTTGGCAAATTATCGGGCGGTTCTGGTGGGCGCGGGCAGCATGGGCAAGGGGTGGGGTAAAAATCTGCAAGATCACGGGGAAGTTGATGTCGTGGGTTGGGTGGATATCCGCCCGGAAGCCGCCGCCGCCGCTTCCGAGGAGCGACAATTTACAAACTGCTGGACGGGGGACGATCTCGAAAAGTGCCTTGCCGAAACAAATCCCGATTTTGTGGTGGATGTGACAATCCCAGAAGCGCACCATGATGTGACGCTGACTTCACTTGCGGCAGGGATTCCCGTTCTCGGTGAAAAGCCGATGGCATCTTCGATGGCGGAAGCCCGTGAAATGGTCTCCGCTTCCGAAAAAGCGGGCAAACTCTACATGGTCAGTCAGAGCCGCCGTTATGACGCCCGTATTCACGCCTACAAACGGCTTATCTCCCAGAATTTAGGCACCCTCGGTATCCTTAATTCCGACTTCTATATCGGGGCGCACTTCGGGGGGTTCCGTGACGAAATGGATCACGTTCTGATCCTGGATATGGCAATCCATACCTTTGATGCAGCACGTTATCTGTGCGATTCCGAAGCCGTTGCGGTTTACTGTGAAGAGTTCAATCCGTCCTGGAGTTGGTACAAAGGCAATGCTTCCGCCACCGCAATTTTCGAGATGGCAAACGGCTTGCGCTACACCTATGCGGGTAGTTGGTGCGCGGAAGGCAAAATGAGTTCGTGGGAAGGTGACTGGCGAGCGGTCGGCGAAAAGGGAACGGCGTTGTGGGACGGGCGTAACGAGATTTCCGCTGAGGTCGTCACGAAAACCGAGGGTTTCCACTCCGAAACGGAACCACGTACCGTCGAAACCGAAAAGATTCCGGGCGGCATTGCGGGTTCCCTCCGAGATTTCTTGAACGCCTTGAAGACGGGCGAAACCCCGATGGGCGAATGTCACGACAACATCAAAAGCCTTGCGATGGTGTTTGCCGCGATTGAGTCGGCGAAAACCGGACAGCGCGTTAC
>JACMPS010000361.1 GCA_014377395.1 Chthonomonadaceae bacterium | reverse complement strand
TATCGCTTGGAACGTTTGGAGCGAAAGAACGGGGCGTTCCGTAGATGAATTTCCTGTAGGTGAGGGAGAGACAGGCGGGGAACCTGTCGGTGGATCGTTTATTGAAAACGATCCTGCACTCGCTATGCTCTTACCAAAACTCTACCAAAAGTTCGGCTGAGCTCATTATCTCTTTCAAGAGAATACGAAAGCACAGAAAAAGACGAGCATCAATCCGAGATTTTCCCTCTTCTTTTTCTGTGCATTTTAATCTGTGTCCATCGGTGTTAGTCTGTGGATAAAACTCCCCTCTTTACTCTTCTCTGTGCTTCTAAATGCCGAACGGCAGAAAGTTCATCAGGATAGGAAGCAGTCGTTGAAAGAGGGAAGGGCGTTTGATTTTCGGGCCGAACAGGATTTGGTCTCCCGACTCGATTTCCCAGTTCGGCTCTTTGCCCTTGCGGACATTATCGAGATTAAAGGGAATCAAACGTGAGTTGATCGGGTCACGGAAATAGTTTTTACGGAGGACGCCTTTTTTGATTTCGGCGTTTTTGGTGGGGCCTCCGGTTTTTTCGAGCAGTGCCAGCAGATTTAGTTTCTCTCCTTCTTTCAGCAGAAAGCGTCCCGGTGACCTGACTTCACCTTCAAGTGAAACGAATTGGCTTTGATCGGCTTTCTCAACATTAATGATGTCTCGGTCATCCACAGGAAGGTTATGCACCGGGTCGCCGTCCATGACTTTGTCCGCGTCCAACGGAAGATACTTGGTATCTTTCGCACGGATCAGCAGAATTTTTTCACGGTTGGCAGTGAGTTTTAAGCCTCCCGCCAGCAAAAGTGCATCGCGAACCGTTCCGTTTTTCATCGGATAAGCCCCCTCACGCCCGACTTCGCCCATCACGCGAATAATGGCAATCGGGGGAGCCACTTTGATCACAGGCTTCGAAACAAGATAAATTCGATCTCCCGCAAAAAGCAGAGGATCGGATTCCGCGTCGCTCGCCATAAAGTCAATGAGAAGACGCTCGGTTTTTGCGGTTTCTTTCAGCTTAGGCGGATTAGATTTGATTTTGCGGACAATGGTAATCCGGGTAAGGTCTGCGTCTTGCTGAATGCCCGCAATGGCGATTGCGTCTGAAAGGCGTCCGTCGAGTGAAATTCGAATCACTCCGTCGAGTTTCACGGGGCCGAAAATCTCAACTGACTTTTTAGGATATTTAAGAACCTTTAGCGTGACATCCGGGTTTTTGTAGTAGAGTTTCAGGCTGGAGGTAAGTGCCTCCTGTGCTTCTTTCGGGGTTTTGCCCGCAAGTTTGACGCTCCACTCGGTGTGATACTTCGCGTCCGCTTCCCCAATCCGAAAATGAACTAGACCTGTTGAATCGATCTCGCGTTCGCCACTGATTTCGGCTTCTTCACTGACCAGAATCGAGACGACACACCCCTCCACAATTTTTTGTTCGTCCGCCGAAACGCTTTTGCACAGGATCATCAGTCCAAAGATCAAGATCAAAGCCTTCATCTCGCCACCTCGCTTTTGTCTCACCAACTTTTTTGCGGTCTGTTCCATTTTATTATAACACGTAGAGGGGCAAGAGATTACAAAAAAGTGAACGCAAAGAGAGTCTCCCTCTCTCCCGAAGCGCAATACCCTCATAACGGCGAACTCACCTGTATGGGCCCCGCACATCTATTGATTGACCCATTCCCCAAATCCTGGACACTTTAGAAGGTGAGGAGCGGGCATTTCCCGAACCTCTCTTCTGGAGGAAACCAGACCATGAAAAAGAGCTTCACTCAGGAGCAAATTGTCGCCACCTTGCACTCCGTCGAAAACGGAACGTCGGTGGCGGACGCCCTCCGCAAAATCGGTGTCACCGAGCAAACGTTCTACCGATGGAAACGCAAATACGCTGGACTGGGCGTTTCAGAAGTGCGCCGTCTGGAGCAACTCGAAGACGAGAACAAACGGCTCAAAGTCCTCGTTGCCGATCTTGTTTTGGACAAACATATGCTTCAAGAGGTGATTGCAAAAAAGCTATAGAGCCGTCGCAGAAGAAAATCCTGGTGGAGTTCTTGCGCGTCGGCTACAAAATTCCTCTGAGGAAAGCCTGCCAATTGGTCTGCCTCAATCGGGCAACGTTTTATTATCGCAGTCAGGCAAAAGACCAGTCTGCCTTGAAGATACGCCTGCGCGATTTAGCGGCTTCACGGGTCCGCTATGGGTATCGGCGGTTGCACGTCCTGCTACAACGGGAAGGCTGGAAGGTCAATCACAAGCGCGTCTACCGTATTTACCAGGCGGAAGGGTTATCGCTTCGCCTCAAACGCACGAAGAAGCGGGTCAGCGCGGCACGGGTTTCCTGCCCACACGCAGAGGCCCCCACCGAGCGGTGGAGCATGGACTTAATGACGGATCGTTTGGCATATGGGCGGCGTTTTCGGGTACTGACGTTAGTCGATAACTTTA
>JACMPS010000360.1 GCA_014377395.1 Chthonomonadaceae bacterium | reverse complement strand
TTGCCGCCGGAACTACGCTTACGGGTGATCTTGGAGGCACGGCGACCACCACACAGATCACGGACGCCATTATCGCAGGGCTGTGAGGTTCTTTTGGTGTCTGCAAGGGAGACCGGGGAATTCATTCCCCGGCTACAAAAGCGCTCCAATTACAAACTCCTGCTCAACGGTCTGCAGTGACATCCAATTACAAACTCCTGCTCAATGATTCGCAGGACTTCCACCTGCGTGGACTCAATGCAAAAGCAATGGCGATGCTATTTATTTTAACCTCCTAATTCCTCCTTCTCAGCCAAATACCCAAAGCGTCCGTTTTCGCTCTGGACAAAAATCTCCTCAAGATAAAAATTCAGGGGCGTGTTGCCCGTGAAACTACTTGTCGTGGTGCGTTTTCTTGAAGTTGTTGTAGAGGATGTGATCGAGGATTCCGGGGAAAGCGGTTTCCGCGAGAAACGCAAAACGGATAGGGCGAAACGGAAGAACTTCGGCATGGGGACGCCGGGAAGCGGCACACTTCACGATACTTTCCGCGACTTTTTCGGCAGTGAGGACGACGCCGGAAGGATTGTACTTCTCACCCTCTACACTGTCAAAAAACTTGGTTTTGACAGAGATTGGCAGGACTTCGGTGACGAAAACCCCGTAAGGTCTTGCTTCCATTCTAAGTGATTGCGTGAAGGAGTGGCAGGCTCCCTTTGTTGCGGAATAAGCACTGATGCCGGGTGCACCGAACTGCCCCGCCGCCGAGGAAATGTTGATAAGGTGTCCCCGCCCCCGTCGGCTCATTTTGCTCAGGGCTTGCTTGCAAAGTGAAGCCAGCGCAAAGAAATTCACCTCGAAAAGCAGTCGCAATTTGCTCTCTTCGGTGTTAAGAACGCTTTCACCAAGTCCTATCCCCGCGTTGTTGACGAGAACGGAGATTTCGCCCATTTCCCTCTCAATGCGGTCGAATAAGCCCTCGACTTCCTCGCGTTTGGAGAGATCAACAAAGTAACCCTGTGCCTCTGTTCCCAAAGCAACAAGAGTAGAGGTCACGCGGTCAAGATCGGTCTTCTGGTTGGAGACAAGAGCGATTTTTGCACCACGCTGTGCAAAAGCAAGGGAAGTTGCTTCCCCGATGCCCGCCGAAGCCCCTGTGATCATAATGAGAGCATTTTTGAGTTCCATAGAACTAGGTACGCACAAAGCATTGTGATGTGTGTCACACTGTTGCAAGAAAAAGAAACGCGACCTGAAAAGGCTTCGTAGTGAGGATTGTAGGCGCAAGACGCGCCGTCAAACTGTAGACTTGAATTGTGAATCTCTGCGCTTGAGCAGAGACGCGAACCACGCGGGGGACAAAGACATGGGCGTTTTAATTATGGCCGTTATCGGCTTGTTTCTACTGTTTATCGTGGGGAAAATCATTCTCGCACTGGCGATTTCACTGGTCATCAAAATCGCGTTTATCGCTATCGTTGTCGCCGTAATTTACTTTGTGGTGAAGGCAATGACTCGCCAGAAGTCACTGAGTTAGTGTGCGTCGCCTTTTAAGAACGGCGGAATAAATCCCCTTCTAGCGGCTACGCCGATAGTCCTGCGGACACTCCTGTAGTTCCGGTAAATGACAAAAAATCTAACCTAACCCAACCCTCCCCTTGCATAAGGGGAGGGAGCAACTACGGCTCAGACCTCGACGATCCTGCATAAGGGGAAGGAGCCAAAAGGGTCGCATTTAATCTAAATTGCAGAGAGCATTATGTCAGCAGAATGACGGGACAGGGAACGGTTTCTGTCTCTGCCTCGGAAACAAGGGTGGGGACGTGTGACAGCGTGTCCACCCTTGAGCAGAAGCCAATGTCCTCACCGAAGCCACGATCCGCCAGAGCATGGGCGTGGTTTCCTTCCATTATGCCGCGTAAAAGGTTCGACTCGCTTTGCCAGAGGCGGCGGCAAGCAATCGCACTGTCCTTAACAATCGGTAACTCCCATGCCCCCGCCTGTCCATAAAGTGCCTCGACATAGCCTCCTGCCACCGTTGCGTCTTCCAGCGTAAACTCACCCAGTGTCCCGGAACAAACGATCATCAGATTTGCCCCGATTTGCAGGGCTTCTCGCCATGCCGCCTCAGAGACCGCCATGCGATTGAGTGCCGAACCGAGATAAATTCGCTTTGCCCCGGAAACCATTGCGATAGCTTTTGTGCCGTTGGAGGTGGAGAGAACGACGGGTTTTTCCGTAAAGTCCAATCGTGAAAACTCGGTGGGAGAGTTGCCGTAATCAAAGCCCGGAGCCACAAATCCGTCGGTTTCGCCGCAGAGTGTGTAACCTCGCTCACGGGCAAATGTTTTTGCGATGACGTGCGAACCCGCTACGTAGACACGCGGACAACCTTTCTCAAACAGAGTGGCAATGACGGTAGTAGCACGGAGTGCATCAATGACGATGCAAATTGAGTTCGATACGCCTCCTGCGAGTTGGGGGAGCAGGGCGACAGCGAGGGTAGGGGAGGGAGGGGGACAGGGAATCGAAGGAGGATAATCTACATCTTCAACCCTCTTTACAG
>JACMPS010000359.1 GCA_014377395.1 Chthonomonadaceae bacterium | reverse complement strand
TCAAATCTGCGAGTACCGGGGATTGGAAATTAGGATCAAGTCCCTGGAAATTCGTAAGCCAATTACGAGTTAGCCTTGTCCCTTCTTGAATAAGAGGCGACTTCAAGAAATTTACGGAATCACTGAGAGGACTGGTGTAGGGTTTAAAACGGACTTCTTTACCCACTTTTGTAAAAGGTGAGAAAGCATCCAGCAGTGGGAGATAAGAGGGGTTAAGGCTTTCGCGAGTTGTCTCATTCAACATCGCCTCCCACTCCTTTTTCTCCTCTGGCGTAGGGGTAGTTTTGTCGGTTTGATCGGTTTCGGTTTTAGAGGGCGGGGTTTGAGCCGGAGTGGGGGCGGCAAGCCCAAGCAAAACCAGAACAAGAAAAATCCGAGACATTCGTAACATCTTCTTTTCCCTCCAAATGATTAAAAATCTGCCTTGAATTCGTCTTCACGAACTCAAGGCAGAAGTAGACTTAAAACTAACGTGATGATTTTATCTACGCAGGAAGTACACGCACGTTCACAATTTTTCAGCCATAAACATTATAAAACTCCATTGCCATCTTAAGAACCTGTTCTGGATCATCGGGAACAACTGCGTCTTTATAGTGGCGAATCAGACATTCTCTCAAGCGACTACATAAGAGGTGTCGCATGGCTGGCTCCGTCCTATCTTGATTCAAATGAACTTCACGGCGTGTATCCAACGTGAGATGCAATGGATAGCCGAGGTAATCGTAAACGGTATAGATTCCCTGCTGGACTTCCAACCACTCGATACTTTTTATAAGACTAGCTTCTGTGTTGTGGAAATCAATATCGCAACCATCAAAGAAAATGAGGGGGAAATTCAGCATAATTTGCTTCCATATGAGGCTTCTTCCCCTTCTCCAGAAACCACTGGAGAAGGGATAAATCCAACCCACTCACAATCTTTTAGCCGTCCGATTTGCTGTTCAAGTTTGTGCCGAGTGCCAGCTCAGCCATGTTGAAAAAGGTGTCACGGTCGCGGATAATCGCCTGAGGAGGCAACTGAGGAGAGTAGGTCGTCAGGTTCGGCATTCGCTTGACGGCGGTTCCAATTGCCATAAACTCGATGATACCGCCTCCCAGTTGGTAGACATAAGTTTTGATTCCCACGACATCATCCGCGCCGACTGCGGCGGCATCTTTCGCGATGCGGGCGATTGCATTTTCGCGGGCTTCATAAATCAAAGAGGTGAGTTCGCTGATTTCGCCGCGTCCCAGTGACTTGAAAGCCGCCGTGATCCCGCCTACAATTCCGAGCGAATAAACCGAAACACCCAGCACCAACTGGATCGGCATATAGCCCATTTTGATGATGTTCCACATTTCCTCGTTCGTGAGATCGCTTGTAATCGGGGATTGCGTGTATTCTGCAGGCAGTGCCGGGTGATGAGACGCCGTGCCGATCATCAGCATTTCCTGCATCCCGGAAAAGGGCATGATTGTGGTTTCGATCCCAACAACCGCGTTGGCTCCTGCCTGTCGTGCATCGTTGGTGATGCGCTCTAACGCAAGGTGACGGGTCGTATTGAACACCTCGGAGTATTGATGTACTTCGCCCCGGTTCAGGCTTTTGAAAGCCCCCATGATCCCGCCGCCAATTCCAATCGAATAGGCGACATTGCCGAACGCAAAGTGAATCGGGCGAAACCCGCAGTCCAACTGACAGTAGAGTTCCTGTCCATCCGCTGAGGTAGAAAAAGAAATGTTCTCGTTGGGATTCACGCCTTCCTGATGAATACAGGAGCCAATCGAGAGAAATTCGATGTTGCCGGAGTGCTGAACGAGTTCGCTCGTGACCCCGGTAATTCCGACGCCACCATGCTTCTTTGCCTCATTTTGCATCCGTTCCAGCGACTTGTGACGCCCGTCCTGAATGATCTGCGTGACCTGCGTGACTTCCCCGCCCGCCAGCGTTCTCAAGCCGGAGCCAATCGAACCGACAAACCCCATCGAAAAGACGCTGTTCCCGATACAGAGGTCTCCGGGCTTAAAGCCTTTTTCATGCAAACAATACATTTCGTTGCCAGACAAACCGGTCATCACTGCCATGTCAAGTTCTCCTTTAGGCGCAAAGACAAAGAAAGTGTTGAGTGTTAAGGTGAAAATTCTGCTCCCACCGTGATCTTGTCCAAACAGCCCTCCCCCAAAGTCCGGGAGAGGGGGAGTCAATGCGCAAACATTCCACAATTTCCTTCTCAACACTTAATACTCGATACTTTCCTTACTTCCCTTTTGCTTTCAGAACACGTTCGAGGGTGGGGGCAAGTTGATCGCCGCGTAGTTCGTTGCCCTGCGCCAGAATCAAGCCCGTGTCGCCATCCACGAGAAAAGCACTCGGAATGGACTGGATCACGTAGAGTTGAGCGACTTCCGCCCCCCAGTATTTGCCATCGTAGACCTGTGCCCAGGTCATGCTTTTCGCTTTGGTGAAGTCCGCCAGTTTCGTCGCGGCATTTTCCTGATCAAGACTGATTCCCAGAATCTCGAATCCCTGCTTATGATAAGTTTCGTAGGCTTTAGTGAGACCCGGCAATTCTTCGATGCAGGGTCCGCACCAGGTTGCCCAGAAGTCCAGCATGACGACTTTGCCGGTATAGGATTTCGGAAAACTGATTGCGTCGCCCGCCGTTGTTTTAACATCGAACGCAATCGCGGCTTTTCCGGTCGTCAGGGTAGGGG
>JACMPS010000358.1 GCA_014377395.1 Chthonomonadaceae bacterium | reverse complement strand
TCCTGCATATGACGCAGGGCGGCTCGTTCGAAATTACGCACATGGTCAAATTCGACCATAAATTTTTCGGGTAGAGTGATCGGGTGCAGGTATCAGAAGATTTTCACCCTCCGATACCCACCAATTCTTGTCTTCGCCTGTAACTAGATGATGCTCTTTCGTTTTGTTTCACTACCCGACTTTTTCGAGCGAATTGGTTTGACCGTCGCTACGCTTTCCGGATCGTAGTCAAGCAATTTAAGCCAGTCTTCGATGCTGTCGCCTTTGGGAAAAATTTCGTTTTCCTTGTATTCGGCGCGGACGGCTCGCTTTAAGTCCTCAATCGAAACGCCTTCCGTATCCGACAGTTTGTCAATACTACGCTTGATCGTGAAGTCCTTTGCTCGCTCGGTGACAGATTTGATTAGCGCACCGCTAATCAGGTCCTTCCAGTAGAGCTTTTCGGTTCCGCCACTTCGCAAAAAGACTTCGAGAAACTCGGTTTCTTCATCTCGACGGAAGGTAAACTCCGTAATCACGTCAAGCATTTCATCGAGAGCGGCAGTGGAATCACCCTTATGCTCTTTGATTAGTTCAGGGTCAATCGGCACTTCATTCATGTAAATGCCGTAAATGTCCCGCGAAGACTTGCGATCAGGACGCACCACTTTCACCTTGCGATCAATACGCTCCGGGCGCAGAATCGCCGGATCAATGTAATCGGGGCGGTTCGAGGTAAGCATCACCACGACATTCTCGGAGGAAACCAATCCGTCCATTTCGGCACAGAACTGGGGAACCAGCGTGTTCGAGATATTGAGATAACGCCCGGAAGAACGAGTGCGGAGCAACGACTCGGCTTCATCAATAAAGATGAAAACGAGATTGCCCTCTTTTGCCTTTTCGCGTGCCTGAGCAAAAATGTCGCGTACCTGCCGCTCACTTTCGCCGAGCCACATATTCAGGATTTTCGGACCGTTGATGTACATAAAGTATTCTTTGACATCTTTCCCGGTTCGTTCGCGATATTCCTGCGTCAGATTGTAAGCGGTCGCTTTTCCAATCAGAGTTTTGCCGCATCCGGGAGGTCCGTAAAGCAGAATTCCTTTGAGCGGACGCTTGCCGAAACGCTCGAACAACTCCGGGTGAATCAGCGGCAGCTCAATTGCGTCTTTGATGACGTTGATCGCTTCGCTTTGTCCCCCGATTTTGCTCCAGGGCAGCTGTGGAACGTCTTCAAGGTAGTAATCAGACACGTCTTTTGCGGGGAAATACTCAAGAGCCACCTTGAAGTTAGGTTCCATGCGAACTTCGCCGCCCTGCTTTAAGTTCGCTTCTTTGAGCGATTCGCCCCGGTAAACCATGCGCGACTGCATTCCCTGCGAGTCCATAGAGACCCGCAATCTGCCGTCTTCCATCACTTCCGCGATCTTGACAAGGGGACCACCTTCGGCAAAGCCGAGATCACCGATGACGGCGAAAGCCTCATTCACCTTGACCTGAGTACCGATCTGAAAGGCAATCTCGCCGAGGATCGGATCAACATTCGCAATGTATTCTTGATCGCCGAGCGAAAGGCGAACCGTGTTTTCTTTGACTGCCGGCTCGGCACTCATTCCGAAGCGGCGACGGCGCGGCTTTTTCTCCGCCGGGTCGGGCTTACCGAGATAAACGCCGATGCGGTTGGCGGGTGCGGTAAGTTTGTTGTAGGCTTCCTCAAACTCCGCAATTACCTTTTTGGCTTCTTCCATCATCGCTTCGTCGGTTTCGATCTGATCACGTAGGGTGAGCAGGTAGCCGAGGCGGGCGTCATTGCGGGGGGTCATTCGTACCACTTCATCCAAAAGCCAGAGGGCGCGGAGTTGCATTTCCATCGGCTCAGGAGCGGCGGCGGGTATTTCACTAAATTGAATCGGTTCGTTATTATCTTCCGGGCTTGATTCATCGCGACGGTTGCGGTCTTTACGCATTTTTTTCTCCTCACACCTGCAAAGTAACCTCTCTGAGCGCACGGATCGGGCTTGATCAGGCGAGAAAAGCACTTAAACTGAATTACTGAATTGGGGGAAATCTATCTCTGAGTATAACATAGTCTACGCGAAGTGCAAAGCGGAAGTTTCGCAATTCATCTCGATCTTTGTCTACCTAGACGAAAGAACAGGGAATAAAAAAGGTGTCGAATTGACTTCGACACCCTCTCAAACAAAACCCTGCTATTTAACTCACATCAGCTTTTTTAGTAGTGCCTTGTCGCTCTTGAATACCCTTTTCTATCTTTTGCGCCTCTACTCTCCGCTACCAAGGCAACGTTTGACCGAGGTGAAAATAGCCCCCGTTGGCACCATCTTCGGGAAGAAGGGCGAGTTCGACGGAGGTTTTCGCGCCCTCTTCCAGTTCCATTGGTGCGCCTTCGCCACCGAGGTCGGTTTTAACCCAGCCGGGATGCGCCACGTTGACCTTGATCTTTGATTTTTCGAGTTCGAGTTCACGGGCGAGTTGCACCGTGTACATATTGATCGCGGTTTTCGAGGCACCATACGCGGCATAATGCCCAACAGACCCCGCTACCGGCGAATTCGGATCGGCGGCAAGAGACACTGAACCGAGAATCGAGGAAAGGTTGACGATACGCCCTGCCTCTGCCTTTTTTAGCAACGGCAAAAACAGGCGCGTCGTCTCCACCAGTCCGAAAACGTTGGTATCGAACACGCGCTTCCACTCCCCCACCGTTTCGGTAGAGGCGGGCTTGGTGAAATCCCCGGTTCCGGCATTGTTGATCAGGATATCGAGTTTGCCGTACTGTGCTTCAACTTGTTTGACAGCGGCTAAGACCGTCTCAGGATCGGTCACGTCAATCGTGATCGGAGCCACCTCCAAGCCTTCCGCCTTCAAGGTTGCGGCGGCTTCTTCGCCTCTCTTTGCGTCGCGGGAACCCAGCAACACGGAAACTCCCCTCTGTGCCAGTTGTCGCGCCGTTTCAAACCCGATGCCTTTGTTTGCCCCGGTGATCAGGGCAATTTTCATGGTACTCATTTTGTGATCTCCCTACTATTCTGCTCTCCAAACATTTTATCTTGGGGTTACGCCTCTCTATACGGAGCCTGTACCCACTCGTAGCCGGTGCTTTTTTGCGAATATGTCCCAGTCCGGGGAAAGGCATATGGTTGCCAAGTACAAGCGTTTTGTCGGCGGCGGCATAGGTGAACAGACGGCATCGGGCTTTGATCGCCTCTGCCGGATCACTATCAAACGCGACTGTCCATTCGGGGTGGGCGAATATGAGAACGTGGTGGTGTGTTGCGTCCCCAATCGTCAGCAACTGCTCATTGCCCGTCGCTAATCGCGTAGGCTTCGATGTTCCCGATCTTAAACGGATAAACACCCTGAACATCGGAGGGAGTCAGGGGGGCAGTGCGAGTTACCGGATGAGCAAAAGCGGTCTCCGGCAGGGTCAGGGCGGCAACTCCTAACATCCCTGAGACGCCAATTTGTTTCAGGCTTTCTCTTCGGGGCAAGGGTTGGGTAAATGGATTCATGGGGATGATCTCCTTAGTTCTTCTCTTCGATCATATGTTGATATGTAACTAACACAGTTACATATCTCTTGAGATTTCGCGGAAGTTCCTACCCATTTATTTTTCCCGGAAAACCCTAAAGTCCGTTGATTGTCAGTCCCCCGTCTACGAGAATCGTTTGTCCCGTAAGGTAGGAGGACGCAGGCAACGCCAGAAAAGCGACGAGCGCAGCAACTTCTTCCGGTTGACCGGGGCGATCCAATAAAACGCGATTCACCACACTTTTACGAAACTCAGGACGGGAAAGAATTGGTTCCGTGAGCGGCGTCTCGATAAAGCCCGGTGCAACGGTGTTCACCCGAATCCCTGTACTCGCCCACTCCAACGCAAGACCCCGCCCGATTTGCGCCATTGCCGCTTTGGTTGCGGCATACGGAATTCCGGTCGGTAAGGCACACTCGCCCGCTATCGAACCAATGAAAATGACGTTACCCGCCCCGCTTTTCTCCAACATCGGATAGGCGGCGCGGGTGAGTGAAAAGGCGGACATCAGATTTGTACGAAAGATGAACTCGATTTCTTCTTCGGTGTAATCAAGGGCTTTTTTGCGAATGTTCGTCCCCACATTGTTGACGAGAATGTCCAGCCCACCGAGTGTTTCTTCTGCAAACGTGAGAACTCGATTTCGCCCTTCTTCCGTCGCCGTATCTGCCGAGAGGGTGTGAACAGGCAAACCATTTTCCCGAAACTCACGAATACTCGTTTCAAGATCGGCTTTGTTTCGTGCCACCGACAGCACCTCGGCTCCAAAAGCGAGAAGTTCCGCCACACACGCGAGTCCAATCCCCTTTGAGCCACCCGTTAGGAGGGCTTTGCGCCCTTTCAGGCTCCACCGAGTGCTAAAATCATTCACGGTTTACGGTTCTCCACTTCTCTGCCCCTGCCCTTACGGGTGAGCGATAACATGGGTACGGTCTACTTCGAGATCGTTGAGGACAACGGTTGCACCGCCGGGAAAGGCGATTTCCACTTCGACGATGTGCGTTTCACTGCCTAGCCCAAAATGCGCGACGGGTTCCATCTGACAGAGGTAGCCCGAACCGCTGTCAATCACGCGCACCTGCTCACGGTCCGGGGTACGGAGGATAACCTTCGCGCCCCGTGCAGGTGCGCCGAAAACAGACTTCGGAAAAAAGCGTATCCAGTGGTTTTTGGTGGCGCGGGGCTTGTAAAGCGAGAGCGGTTGAAGCCCCGACTCACCGTGACTGATCAGCAGTTCCAGAATTCCATCCCCGTCCAAATCCGCGACTGCCGCCCCGGTTCCTAACCCAAACGGCTCTAAAGCGTCCCCCGTTGAAACTTGTTTCCAACCCTCTTCGCGCCATGCGAAAAGGCGGTTTGGTTCACCGATGTTGTTGAAGAAAATTTCTTCATAGCCGTCATTGTCGAAATCGGCGGCAATGACGGTGCGAACGCGGGACGGTTTCGCCATTTCAGCGGAAGCGATATTTTCGTAGGTCGCGTCACCCCGTCTTCGGTAAAGCCGATGAGAGCCTTCCCAATTTCCAACGACAATTCCCGCCTGCCCATTCTGGAGGGCGTCCACGAGTGCAATCCCACGGGCGTGTTGTGCGGGATCGGCGACGCCCTGTAGTTCCGCAACCTCCTCGAACTTACCGTTGCCCAGGTTCCGAAAAAGAAAATTGCCGTCATTTTCGTTCCCGGCGAAAACATCAATGTCGCCGTCCACAAAAAACGGAGCCGCCAGCAAACTGCGCCCGCCGCTCGATCTCGCCAAACCTAAATAAGGTGCGAGATCGGCGAGAAAGCCGTTTGCTTCAAGTTCGTAGAGCCGAAAGAAACCGCCGTAATTCGCCACCAGAAACGAATAGTAGCCTGTCCCTTGCCTGTCCAGAGCCAGCACGGAACGCCCCGAAGTCAGATTAAGCGCGTCGGCGTTTTCGGGAAAACCGAACAGATCACGCCAGCCTTCCGTGCCGTTTCGGTCGAAAAGCCGGTCGGCGTGATGCTTTCTTCCGGCAAAGGTATCGGTGTTCAAGACATAAATTTCTTCTTGCCCGTCCCCGTCAATGTCGCCGGAAGCCACGCCAATGGCTTGACGTTCCGCGTCATCCAAAGTAGGATTCACGAGGGTGCGATACGCCCCCTCGCTCCACTTTAGGGCGCGATTGGCGCAACCATACCCGGCAACAAAAAACTCGAAGTCGCCGTCACCGTCCAAATCGGTGACTGCGACTCCGTAGTAGAGTTGGGGAGAATTATCGAGAATAAGGGCGGAGGCGTCGTTAAACACGCCGGGTTACTCCTGTACGTCGTCTCGAAGCCGAAAGCCGACTCCGCGTATCGTCTGAATGATCTGCTCTACCGTTCCCCGGTCAATTTTGTTTCGCAGGTAACTGATATAAACGTCCAGCACATTGTCGTTGCCGTCGAAATCGTATTGCCAGACGTTGAGCAGAATTTCGTTGCGGGTCAATGTTCGTCCTGCGTTTTTCATCAGAAAATCAAGCAGATTGTATTCGGTGGTGGAGAGGCTGATGACTTTGCCGGAGCGGGTTGCTTTTCTCGAAACCGGATCGAGAATCAGGCAACCTGCCTCAAGTCGGGGAAGCGAAACAGCGACATGACGGCGTGTCAGGGCGCGTACACGCGCTAACAATTCTTTGAGGGAGCAGGGTTTGACGACGTAATCGTCCGCCCCACTGTCCAGACCCTCTACCTTGTCGTCGTCGTCGTCTCGCCCCGTAATCAGGAGAATCGGAGCGGTAACGCCCATTGCACGAAATTGACGGCAGACAGCAAACCCGTCTTTTCCGGGCAATGAAACATCGAGCAAGATCAGATCATACGTTTTCTTGGTGACGTTATCCATCGCTTTTTCACCGTTATCCACGGTGTCGGTCGAATAGCCTTCGCCACGCATTGCCACCCCAAACAGGTTGGCGTCCTGCACGTCATCTTCTATAATGAGGATATTCACGGTCTACACTTTTCCTTCTGGCAGAGATTTCAATCTGAATTTCCGAACTTTTTTGATTCTGTGCTTCTCTTGCCACAGGCTATCCCCCTCACACTCGCTCTACCAGGTTGTTTTGACGTAGTAGGTCGGCAAGGGGTACTTCTCCAGATACTCTTCGTAGGTTCCGGGGAAGTCGATCAGACCTTCAGGGGTGAAAGAAAGAATCCGTGTAGCGACATCGGAGATCAGGTCACGGTCGTGGGTGACGATTAACACGGTTCCTTCAAATTGTGACAAGCCATCACCGAGCGCGTTCACACTTTCAAGGTCGAGGTGGTTTGTTGGTTCATCAAAGACAAGGATCGGCTTTTTTTCCAGCATCAAACGAGCAGTCAACAGTCGTGCCGTTTCGCCGCCGGAAAGTTTTTCAGTGGACTTGAGGCTTTCATCTCCCGAAAACAACATTCTTCCGAGCAAGCCGCGCACAATTTGTGGGTCGCCGTCTTCATCAAAGCGACTCAGCCATTCAAGAGCGGTCATGCCATGCAAAATACTCTCTTCGGCATTCTGAGGATAATACCCGAAATTAAGGTCGCTTCCCCACTTAATGGTTCCGGTGTCCTGCTCCACTTCGTTGATCAGACAGCGCAAGAGGGTGGTTTTACCTACGCCGTTTGCTCCGATAATTGCCACTTTGTCGCCACGCTGAACCGCAAAATCGAAATTCTGGAAAAGGACTTTCTTACCGAAGGCTTTTGTTAATCCTTTTGCAATCACGACATCACGCCCGGTCTGGCGTTTTGTCTCAAAGCGAACGTAGGGACGCTGAATGTTCGACTTTTTCAGTTCGGTAGGAGCGAGACGCGCCATCTCTTTACGGCGAGATTGCACCTGTGAAGAGCGTTGTCCCGCCCCGAACTTGGAAACAAATTCCTGTAGTTGATCTACTTTCTTCTCTTTGTCCTTATTATCCTGCTCGATTGTGCGGCGAACGGACATTTTTTGTTCCACCATGTCATCATAATTGCCCGGATAGAGGATAATCGTCTCATAATCAATGTCGGCAATGTGCGTACAAACCGCGTTGAGGAAGTGGCGATCATGGGAAATCACGATCAGCGTTCCCTTGTAGTCCTGCAAAAACCCTTCAAGCCACGAGACCGATTCAAGGTCCATGTAGTTGGTCGGTTCGTCGAGAAGCAGGGCTTCCGGGTCCCCGAAAACGGCTTGTGCCAAGAGGACGCGGAATTTCTCATCGTTAGGAAGAGTTTCCATCAGGTCATAATGCTGTGTGTCGGGAATTCCAATTCCGCGTAAAATATCGGCGGCTTCGAGTTCCGCCATGTAGCCATTTTCGTCGGCGACAGTAGACTCCAGTTCACCGAGGCGGTTCATCTGCGCTTCGGTGAAATCCGAGAGCAGACAAAGTTGGTTGCGCTCGTTCATCGCCGACCAGAGAGCGGGGTTGCCCATCATAACGGTATCAATGATCCGGTTTTCATTAAACTCGTTCTGGTTCTGGCGTAACACACCGACTTTGCGCGGCTTGGAAATGGTTCCCCGGTTTGACGGCTCGATGTCTCCGGTCAGAATTTTCATAAAAGTGGATTTGCCCGCCCCGTTGGGACCCGTGAGTCCATAGCGGTTTCCGGGCGTAAATTTCACATTCACATCATTAAAAAGCGTCCGCCCCCCGTAGGTTTTGGTGACGCCGTTCACACTAATCATCTTATCGGTTCCTTCTCGAATACTGCATTCATGTTTCTCGTGATCCTATTATACCTGAGAGGAAAGAAAGTGGGGGCGAAGGAGAGAGGGCAAAGAGGAAAAGTGAGGCTTCCCCCTAAATGTGCGAGATTATTCATAAAAAAACACTAAATAGACTTGTTTTCCTTAATTCTTTTCGGCTATGATAAAAGAGAGGGCGGAAACGGAAACTTTTCACCCCTGAAATCGGTCTTGAAAGGTGTATCGGTCTTTCTACCCATTTTCTGAGGAAGCCCGTGTCCAAAAAGACACTACTACGCAGGAAGAGGACGAGAAACGATAAAAACACCAGTGACGCGGACAACCGACGATCCGTGGTCCTTACAGCACTCTGTTCTGGAGAGAGCAGAGCGGGTATGTCTACGAGGCAATGACTCGAAGACGATAATCCCACTATATCACCCTGCGGTTGCGTTTCCGCAGAGCGTATCTTTTCTCTCGATCCATTTGCAATCCAATGACAAGCGGTTTGTAAGTTTGTGATAAAAAGAGCAAAAGAAGTCGCTATGCCGGTTCGTCCGCACGATTTGCGCCGAGACGTGTTCCTGTCCCGGAACCGCCGTCTTCGCGTGGGAGTGGCTCGCCTAATCTTATGGCAAACGACCTTTTCACAACTCAGCCCGCCTCCGTACAAAACACACTCACCCTTTCCGACGTTTCCGGGGCAAGCCCTGTTCCCCTTGAGATTTCCGAGACGCCCCTGACCGCTCTTCAACAACGCGTCACCGACAATCTCGATCAACTGCTTGAAGTGTTGCCGCCCTCGCTCCGTCGCCGACTGGAGAGTATGCCTTCCCTTGATGACCTGCTTGAAATCGTCATGGACCTGGGGCGGGTTCCCGAAGCCCGTTTCCTCTATGACGCCATTGAGCTAGGAGATCGCCCGGTCATGGCGGAAGACCTCGATTACGTGATCTCGCGTATCGGCACATTCGGCAAGGATAACCGGGCAGGCATTGAACGTACCCTGCACCGTATCTCCGCGATTCGCAACCGACAGGGAAAAGTCATCGGGCTGACCTGCCGCATCGGACGAGCGGTTTACGGAACCATTGACATCATTCTCGACATTGTGCAAAGCGGAAAATCTATTTTGCTGTTGGGACGACCCGGACGAGGCAAAACCACGAAACTACGCGAGGTTGCCCGTATCCTTTCGACGGAACTGCAAAAGCGTGTGGTCATTGTGGACACCTCTAACGAGATTGCCGGAGACGGTGACATTCCGCACCCCGCGATTGGACGTTCACGCCGGATGCAAGTCGCAAGCCCGGAAGAACAGCATCACGTTATGATCGAGGCAGTTGAAAATCATATGCCCGAAGTGATCGTGATTGATGAGATCGGAACGGAGCAAGAAGCGTTTGCGGCGCGAACGATTGCCGAACGCGGCGTTCAATTGATTGGCACGGCACACGGCAACACGCTTGAAAACCTGATGATGAACCCGACCCTCTCCGACCTTGTCGGCGGGATTCAGCCCGTAACGCTTTCGGATGATGAAGCGAAACGACGAGGCACTCAGAAGACGGTGCTTGAGCGAAAAGCCCCCCCGACCTTTGAGGTGATTATCGAGATCGTCGAGGTGGATAAGCTTGCGCTTCACCTCAATGTCGAGCAAACGGTGGATCGCTTGCTACGTGGTGCGCCGCCTCGCCCTGAAATTCGGGTGCGAAACGAGACAGGCGAAATCGAAATCGTTCAACGTGCCGACACGCCTCCAAAAATCAGAGAGGTGCAGGAAGACGAAGAGGACGGCGGCGACTGGCCCGGCAACTCCGCAAACTCTCCAAAGGGGATACGCGGCAGTGGACGCGACATGAAAACGCTGGAAACGATTGGCAAGCGAGCGCGACTTGTGCCACGTACCGGCGCAAACGTTCCTGCCACTCCGGTCAGCAATTCCGTGACGCAGACACCCACGCCGAACCCACCGCCCACCGCGAAGAAAATGCCCGCCACCCTGCGGATCTTCCCGTATGGCGTCAGTCGGAGTCGGTTGGACAGAGCGATTATCGAAAGCCGTGTTCCCGCTTATGTAGCACGTGATGTGACCGACGCCGATGTGGTGCTGGCACTGAAAGCGACCTACAAAAACGAACCGGGCAAAATGCGTGAAGCAAGCCTCAAGAAGTTGCCCGTGTATGTCGTTCGCTCGAACACCTACGCACAGATCGCCAACACGATTCGGGAAATTTTCGGTCTCGGTGGCGTGACGGACGAAAGTGAAGAGAATGTAGAGGAGTCGCTTCTCGAAGTGCAGGACGCCGTGGATCAGGTGAAGCAGACCCGGCAACCCATTGAACTGATGCCCGCAAACTCCTACACCCGGCGTTTGCAACATCAACTTGTGGAGCGGTACGAACTCTTCTCCGAGAGCGTGGGAGTGGAGCCACAGCGTCGGGTGCGTATTCTGCCCGTTGTGGTCTCGAAATAACCGTGTCGGTCTCAAGAGGGAGGGGTGAGGGAGTGAAGACTCTACTCACCCTTCCCTCTTGTTTGTTGGTCTCCGCATCTGGTGGCGATGAGAGAAAGAGGCAGGTGCGTTCAACGTAACACGTTAGGCGCAGGAATGAATTCCGCGCTCGGAGGCGAGTACGCCCCGTGTCCTTCGGACACACCATTTATTAGATTTCGCTCTGAATATCCACGCTTCTCCCTACTTTTCCCGAAAGGAAATTCCGCATGATCCTGACGCATTTTCTGGTGAATGAAGGCGAAATTGTCGAGCGAAAAAGCGTGGATGTCACGACTTTTAGCCCGGAAACGCTGGCAATAGCAAAGCACATTCTTCCTTTGTTTCGTGAAAAGGATGCGGAAGGACGGCGTCTCTCCGGGCTGGAATACGAACGGTGTCTGGCAAAAATGTCTAATTCAGGAACCGGGGGCGCAATCCCGATGTTGGGTGAATTGGTTACGGAATACCCGGAAGAGAGATTGCAGGAAATGGAACGTCTTCAGTTCAACACACAGCCCGAATTGTTCGCTGAGAACACTTTCCCTGTTTCACTCGGTCTCAGCCCAACAAGAAACGCACTTCTTTCGATTCACGATGACAGCGATTACTGCTTCTGCCTCTGGTATGGCGGGAAAGCGATCCTCGTCAATGTCGTGTCACCCAAAACAACGAACGTCGCCCCGTTTGTAGAACGGGCACTCCTGAAAAGAGTGCGTTTAGACCTCGCTGATCTGACGGAATTGATCGAGCGGGCAACAGGAACAACGCTCAGCCCGGAACATCTGGCGACCATTAACCTGACCGAGTTGCACAAAAAGCAAACGGATACCAAACCTTTAGCCTCGGAAATCGTTGCCGGGTCTCCGGCACTGGTAAGCGTTTTTCTAACCGATGCCGCTGAAATAGAAGCAGAGACACAGGAGAAGATGTTGCAATTTTCCCGCAGTCTTGCCTTTGCAATTCTTGAAAGAACGGAACGAGATCGCACCAATTCCAACTAATTAGAAACTCAAAGTGCTTTCGTAAAATTTCGCAACTACGATATTGGTGTCCGAAGGACAC
>JACMPS010000357.1 GCA_014377395.1 Chthonomonadaceae bacterium | reverse complement strand
GAGAAGGAGATTATTCTCCTTCTCTCCTCTTTTCGCCCAACCTCAGCGCAAAGCAAAAGACTATACTTTGCTCAGTTCTTCTTTCAGGCGGTCAATTCCGGCAATCGTCGTGGGGTCGGTGCCGTCGAGAAGGGCAAGATAAATCGTCACGTAGTCGGCAAGCGTCACCAGAGACATCATCCGCTCCAACATTGAATCGCCCTCGGCGACGGCTTCATAGATCGGGTAGGCGTCCCCGATAATTTCCTTTGTAACCTGCACTCGTTTTGCAATGCGGGGGAGTCTTGCGGTTTCATCGGGATCACGCAAAAAGATAATCGAGAAGTTCGCAGACTGCTTTTCGGCGTTTGTCCAGGACAGAATTTCGTTGTGATTTTGTTCCGGCAAAACATTTGCGAAGGCGGCGAGTTTGCCGTTCTCGTTGAATTGTCCTTTCCAACGTGTTGCAACCACTCCCCGATAGCCCTGTGAACCGTAGATCACCGGGATTTTGCCGTAGAGATCAAGAGCGAGTTGCTTTGCCGGATTATGTGCGGTGGGGATCGAGGGAGAGTAGGCAGTGGCTTTCATGTCGAGCAGATCGAGGGCTTCTTCCACATCGAGCGAAAAGTCGTGTTCCTGACCGAGCAATCCCTTTGCCGCCAGAAAACGAAACAACGGAAAAAACATAAAGCCAAGTGCCGAGCGTGGGGGCTGACCTCCTGGAACGATTGCGTGGGGCAGACCATCCGCCTTCGCCATCTCTAAAATCTTGCCGCCACTTGTGATCACGGCGATTTGTGCGCCCTTTGATTTTGCCTCTGCAAAGGCGGCGAGTGTCTCTTCGGTGCCACCGGAATAGGACATTGTGATGACGAGTGTGTGCGCGTCAACCCAGTGGGGCAGGGTATAGTCGCGGTTGACGATCAGGGGAACCGAGCCGTATTCCTCGACGAGTGCGCGGGCAAACTCCCCTCCAATCGCGGAGCCGCCCATGCCTGTAACGACGACATTACGAATTTCGGGTGCGTCCGACTTTGCTTCCGTGTTCTGCCAGCGAATCCCGACGGCTTCCTGACACTGCTGAGGAAACTGGATTGCCAGTCTCAACATTCCCTGCGGATCCATCTCCTTGAGTCGGGCGGGATCATTGAGGGTATCTAAAATCTCAGTTAAATTTTCGTTCATGGGGGCTTGTTTCTCCAATCGTTTTTGGTGGGTCTCTCTCTAATCTACGGTTTATTCTGACATCTATCGGCGTAATTTCACCATGATGAGGACAAAACAAAAGAGCGTGTCTTCTAAACTTTCAGGAAATTACGCTGAATTTCCGTTTTTGGAAATGTCCTTACTGACACTTGTTGTACAATAACTCATCATTAGGCGGAAAGGACACAAACGATGAACACATTTAGAGTAATCGCCACAGGTGATTCTATGGGGGTTGTATTATCAAAAGAAATTTTGGAGCGGCTTCGTGTTGGAAAAGGCGATACGCTTTACGTTCTAGAGACTGCAAAGGGCATTGAGTTGACCCCCGATCCTGAATTTGCCATCCAAATGGAAGTTGCTGAAAAAGTGATGTGTGTATACCGTGACACCCTCCGAAAGTTAGCGGAGTAGAAGAAAAAGACCTTTCCCGTCTGGGTTCTGGAAGAGGTGGTTATCGCCCTTCATCGGCGTCAACCGACAGAACATAGAGGGGTGGAAGGTCTTCGAGACCGAATACTTCTTCTCTCTGGGCTGGATCGTCCGCAAAACTTGTGGGCTTATTCGGAAGGGGCACCTGATCTCGCGGCGTTGGCGGCGGCATATGGGTTCGGTATTGCCCGTAATCATCCTTTTGTAGACGGCAACAAACGCACGGCACTTGTGGTCTGCCGAACGTTCCTGAAACTTAACGCCTCGGATTTAGTGACTGATCAAGAGGATAAGTACCGAACGTTCCTGGCACTCGCGGAGGGTAGTCTCTCAGAGGAGGCACTGACGGAGTGGATTCGTCAGCGTTCACCATCAACTCAGGGTGAGAAGTCATAGAGAAGAACACTGTGCGTTTGCTTTCGCGGAGTAAATACGCTTACTGGAGCGAAAGAGAGGCTAAGTAAAAAGGAAAGCGTTTCTCTGAAAGTCTCAGAAAAACGCCTTTTCAATGGATTAGAAGGCTTGCGCTGAATCAATGTCCGCGACTGAGTAAACGCAAATGGCGTAGCGTTTGGTAGCGAATTTATTCTGATACACTTGCTCAACAACGCTTAGAGGTAATCGCTCCAGTAATTTCTCAGAGCCCTCTCAACAAGAGTATGGTCTTCCGAGTCGAGGTTGATGAACCCAGGAAGAAACAGAAGAAACTGCGCGACGGCAGAGCGTTGAAGATGATCCAAAAGCGAATAACGCAACATGGAATATTCCCACGTTTGATCCTTTTTCGGATAGAGATTCAATAAGAGTGAAGAGAGAGTTTCTGAATTCCAGCCATCCTCTAAAGTGTGCACCATAAATGCGGGCAGATAATAGCGAAATCCCTCTTCCACCAGGTGCGCGAAACTCCAAACGTCGCAGAGCGTTTCTTCAGAAATCGCTGTCCAGTCATCCGTTACTTCCCTTAGCGGTAGGGTAAGCCACTCATTCTCACCTAACTCTCTGCCTGACTCGTCTTTGCCACCGTTGTCTTGTACTTTGGATTGTTCAAGACTAATGCCGCCACCCAGAGTGACCCCCGCAAATGCAATTTTGATGAGTTTTTCCAATTCGATCTGGTTCATGATTGTTATGAGAGTGGTGCCAGAGTGAGAAGGGATTGCTTTCACAAGAACAAAAAGCGGAAGGCAAATTTTTTGCCTTCCGCTTTCGCACCAAACCGATTACCTATTTCCGCAGGAGGTTCATAAACTCCATGCGCGTGTCTTTGTCGTCCCGGAAGACGCCCATCACATGACTTGTCACCATGTCCGACGACTGCTTTTCGACGCCACGCGCCATCATGCACATATGCCGTCCCTCCATCACAACCGCAACGCCTTTCGGTTGCAATACCTCCTGAATGGCTTCTGCAATCTGTGTGGTAAGACGTTCCTGCACCTGCAATCGGCGCGAAAACATATCGGTGATGCGGGCGAGTTTTGACAAGCCGATGATTTTGCCGTCCGGGATATAAGCAATGTTGCATTTCCCAAAAAACGGTAGCAGGTGGTGCTCACAATTGCTGAAAAACTCAATGTCGCGCACAATCACCATGTCATCGGATTTTTCGTGGAAAATTGCGCCGTTCACCACTGTTTGCAGGTCTACCGCGTAACCGCTCGTCATAAATTTCATGGATTCAGCGGCACGATGCGGCGTTTTTACGAGACCCTCACGCTCCGGGTCTTCACCGACCTGCTCCAACAACCCATAATAAATTTCCTCTAATCCAGCCTTCATGATTTTAATTCTCCTCTCCACGATACTCAAAGATATTTCGCGCCGTCTCCCTTAGCACAATGCGTGAAAGGCGAGCCGGAGCCGGAACTTGATTCACCAACCGCGTCCAGATCGTTTTCGTGATGACTTCGGCAGAGGGAATTTCCGCCGAAAAGTCTTCAAGGTCTTCATTGAGGTGCTTGTGATCATAGCGATCTACGACCTCTTTTTTAACAAGACAGTCGAGGTCTACCGGGTCAATCACACGTCCGTTCGCTCCAATTTGTCCTGCGATGGTCACTTCCAGAACGTAATTATGTCCGTGACCCGCCGGGTTGTTGCACTTCCCGAAAACGTCTTTATTCTCGCTTTCGGTGAGGTGTGGGCTATCCAATCGGTGCGCGGCAGAAAATTCATAAACATGGGTGATTTGCACGATGATCTCCTCTTCCTTCTCAAATTTGTTCTGCTCAAGACCCTCTGATTTTTCTGGCAACTGCCACTCGGAAAAAAGTAGCGGCGTCTCTTCCAGTCGAATCGAAGCCAACGTGATTTCAGAGGGCAGATCGTCACGAAGTTTCTGCACGATAAATCGGGTGAGAGCTTCGACTGTCGGCGGCGTTTCGCGAAATTCAGAGGCGGCACGATTGAGAAACTTTCGATCCAAAACCGAAATCACGCGCTCTTTAACGAGATTGTCCAGAATTTTGATGTTGATCACCATTCCGGTACGCGGGTCAATTTCGCCTTTAACGCCGACATCGAGGGTGTAGTTGTGACCGTAGGGTTCGGGGGAGGCCGTTTCGCCGAAGAGCGTATGGTTTTGTTCTGAAGTCAGGTGGTCGAGCCAGTCCGCTTTGGCGGCGGAAAAGCCAAGCCTGCGCGTCATGGTTAGCATCGCAGGGGGTTCTCTTTTCTTCTAAGTTTTGATTCTATTTGAGTTTGATTTTAATTCGCTTCGATTAAATTCGATCAAGTTTTGCTTTGATTCGCCCGAATCGAAGTCGGAAATCAGCACGTCATTCTCACCTTACTACGCACCAACAAAGGCAAAAATTGTATCGCTTTACGAAATTTAAGGGGCGGTGATGATTCTCCTTGACAGGCTCTCCCCAAAACGGATAAAGTAGGGGTAGCACTGTCTTTGATGTTGCCTCTGGAAAAGGAAAATCCCATGAGCGAAATTCTCGCCCACTATCTGATCGAAACCCCGCACGAATTGGAAAAGGCGATCTCCGTGATTGCAGGGGAACAGTCTTCCGGGACATTTGTGGCGGTTCCCGGTGAAACCCCCGAACTCACGGCACGGCACCGGGCAAAAATCGTGACGATAGAGCCGCTCGGTTTTGTCGAAACGCCGTCCCTTCCCGGCGCGAAACTCAGCAAAAACGAAGGCTCTCCGATTTATCGTCAAGCCCGCTTCACGCTCTCGTTTCCCTTTGAGAACATGGGGGCAAATTTGCCTACCCTCTTCGCAACAGTTGCCGGAAACCTCTTTGAGTTAAGCGATCACAGCGGACTTAAATTACTCGATCTCGACTTACCACAGGAGTTTGCCGACGCCTATCTGGGACCTCAATTTGGCATCGAGGGAACCCGCAAATTGAGCGGCGTTTTCGGGCGTCCGCTCATTGGCACGATTGTGAAGCCAAGCGTCGGTCTGACGCCGAGAGCGACTGCCCTTCTTGTGAAAGAGTTGTGCGAAGCGGGCATAGATTTCATCAAGGACGATGAACTCATGGCGGATTCTCCTCATTCTCCCTTCTCCGAGCGTGTGTCCGCCGTGATGCAGGTCATCAACGATCACGCGGAAAAAACAGGCAAAAAGCCGATGTTCGCCTTTAACCTGACGGACGATCTGGAAAAAATGATGCGTCATCACGACACGGTCTTGGAGGCAGGAGGTACCTGCGTGATGATCTCGCTGAACAGTGTTGGCTTTCCTGCCGCCGACTTTCTGCGAAGGCGGAGCCAACTCCCGATTCATGGACACCGCAACGGTTGGGGGATGTTCACGCGCCACCCGATGCTCGGCATAGGGTTCGGTGCTTATCAGAAGTTGTGGCGCACGATTGGGGTGGATCACCTGCACGTCAACGGTTTACGAAACAAGTTCTGGGAGCCTGATGAAAGCGTACTTGCGTCGGTTTCCGCCCTGAGGACGCCGTTGCATGGGGGCAGGTTTGCGATGCCCGTACTTTCTTCCGGGCAAACAGTGCATCAGCCACAGGACACGTTTGCGAAAACCGGAACCGTAGACGTGATGTATCTGGCGGGTGGCGGAGTCATGGCGCACCCGCACGGGCCCGGTGCGGGAATTACGGCGTTGCGGGAGGCATGGGAGGCGGCGACTTCCGGCATTCCCCTCGAAACTTACGCGGAAACGCACCCCGAACTGAAAGCGGCATTAGGGAAGTACAAAGCGTGATCCCTCTTCTCACCTTTTATGGGGACGATTTCACAGGCTCCACCGATGCGCTCGAAGTCCTGAGTCTGGCGGGACTGACGACAAGGCTCTTTCTGAGTGCGGAAACCCTGTTCTCTTCTCTTTCTCTTTCCCCTTCCGAAGTGCAGAGTCCCGTTTCGCTCGGTCTTGCCGGAGTGAGTCGGAACTGGACGCCCGCGCAAATGGAGACAGATTTCCCTGCGTTTTTTACGGCAATGCGGAAGCTCAAGTCGCCACTCTTCCACGTCAAAAT
>JACMPS010000356.1 GCA_014377395.1 Chthonomonadaceae bacterium | reverse complement strand
GGCACCCCGACCTGACGTGCAAGCAGGATATGCTCACGGGTCTGGGGCATGGGACCATCGGCGGCGGACACCACCAGGATCGCCCCGTCCATTTGCGCGGCACCGGTGATCATATTTTTGATGTAGTCGGCATGACCGGGGCAGTCTACGTGGGCGTAGTGGCGGGCGTCGGTCTGGTACTCGAGATGCGCGACGTTGATGGTGACGCCACGTGCCTTTTCTTCGGGGGCGGAGTCGATCTCGTCATACGACATCGCTTTGCTTCCGTTGTGGTTGGCGAGCATGCGGGTAATCGCGGCGGTGAGTGACGTTTTGCCGTGATCGACGTGTCCGATTGTTCCGATATTGACGTGCGGCTTTGTCCGCTCGAATTTGACTTTTCCCATCGTGATTAAATCCTGTAATTTAGTGTCGGGTTGTCTTTCGCTCTGAGGCGAAAGTTTCCGCTCTTTCTTTCTACTCCTAATGAAGAGTCTTATGGAAAGAGCGGAGATGAATTTACAATGCGTCAGCCCCTGATGGGAATCGGACCCATGACCTCTTCTTTACCAAAGAAGTGCTCTGCCACTGAGCTACAGGGGCGTGTCTGAAGAAAGGGAGTGGGGAGAAGAGGGTTCGAACCTCTGTAGTGTAACACGGCAGATTTACAGTCTGCTCCCTTTAACCACTCGGGCACCTCCCCACGTCACGCTCTCTCTTAGGTTCCGTATCTACCAGAACTGTCAGACAGAATTTACTCGGTGGAAGTTGCGCCTCCACCGAGTGAACAGCAGTAGTATAGCACGGGATTTCGGGAGTGTCAAGAAAATTTCGTCCAAATTTGTGCCCTGCGTGTGACGCAAATCACATCATTGTTCCGTCCGCTTGAGTATCCTGAGAGGGATCCACTTGCTCCCTAATTTTAGAGGGCGTCCAAGCCGAAAATAAGTTTCGATTTCAATTTCACTCCACTTAAAAGGTAAACATCTCGATGCGTTCATGCCTCAATTTCATCATTTTTCTCTCCGTTCTGTTTTCGCTTACGCCTACATCCCTTTTCGCGCAATCAAAGCCAAGACGGGTCGCCTCTACATTCACGCCGATTTCAGTAAAAAAGACGGCACCCGATGCCGCAAAATTCGAAGGGCGCGTTCTCGAACTCACCAATATCGAACGCAACAAGATTGGACTCGCGCCCCTCCGTTTCAACCCGGAACTGGCAAGTGCGGCACGGTGGCTTGCACAGGACATGAGCGAAAAAAACTATTTCGCTCACACGGACAAAAAAGGAAGAGGTATCGAACCCCGCCTCCCCGATTTCGGTTACACCTCTTATGAAACGATTGGCGAGAATATCGCCGGGGGACAACCCACGCCGGAAGCCGTAGTAGAAGCGTGGCTTCACAGTGAACATCATCGCCGGAATTTGTTCAACCCGAATTATTCCGAAATGGGCGTCGGGTTTGTGTTTGTGAGGGGAAGCGAGTTAAAATCGTATTGGGTACAAGATTTCGGGCATCGAGCAAATGGCTCTCCGCTTGTCATCAGAGATGAAAGCAACCGAACGGCTTTGCGGGACACGCAAGTTCGCTCTCTCAAACAGAAAACTCGGGTAATTGCCTCTAAAGACAGCATCAAACTCAAGAAATGGGACAAGCTATCCGTCGCAAAATAAGAGAAGGAACCCGTCTCACAAAGCCGCCGTAAACCGTGATATACTGAAAAGTACACTCTTTACACAGATCGGTCTTTTGCATGACATCTATTCCACAGAAAACAACTCGTGAAAAATGGCTTACCTTGATCGGTGGGATTGTTTTTGTAGCGTATTTGTTGGGAATGGTATTTGGCTCGGCGTCATCCGTCGCACCTGGAGTCAGTGCCGCCCCCGCTCATGTTCCTTCCACGCTCGGTTCCTTCCTCAAGTACGGGTTCAGTCTCCTTATCATCGGTTCCCTGCTGTTTCCTCTCCTCAAGGGGAAAATGCAACCCTACTTTTATCTTTTCCGTTTACTCCGTTTTCGCATGGTGTTCAAGAGCATTTTCGTTGTCTGTGCCGTTGTGTTGACGGCGGTAGCCCTGGGAACTCTGTTTCCATTTCTGGATCGCTCCTGGCTTTACCTGATCCCGGTAAGTAACGGCGAGTCCACCAATATTGCCGTTATGCCCGCAACGCTCAAGTACGTCGGGTTGGTCTTCCTGGTCATTCTCGCCCTGTGCCTTCCTCGTTTTGCCTACGCAGAAGAGGTCAAATACCGACACGGAACCCAGGATTGGCGTGACGGTTTCAAGCGAAGTTTGCGCTTTGGATTGGCTCACTGCATCATGGGAGTTCCACTTTACGTGGGGCTTGCGCTCACAGTCGGAGGGCTTTGGTTTACGCATCAATACTTCAAGGGAGGGGTCGAGCGCAGTACTGCTTATCACCTCGCCTATAATCTCCTCGTGCTTACTTTGCTTTCCACCTACCTGATTTTTGCCCGCATCATTATCTAACCGTTTTTGATTATCTGTTTGGATTTTCTACAATCAAGCGGGAAGTTTTGCTTTGAGCCATCCTGCGAGACGCTTTTCGCAGACATGGACAGCGGCGGACAAAGCAAAAATTATCACGATGACCGTCAGCAATTTGAATAGAGGATTGTATTCCGGCAAACGATTCAGCAAAACCCACCCGATAAACTCGTGAAGCAGGTAAATAGGACAGGTCAATGCGGCAAGGTATGAAGCGTTATCTTGTGAACTCGATTCGAAATCAGGAGAAGATTGACTCATCGGGAGAAGCGGAAGTATACTCTTTTATCTTTATTCGAAGTATTAAATCGGACTACTACGAAATACCAAGATTGTTAAGATGGTGAGGACACCGAAAGCCAGAGGAAAAAGAGACATGATTTTACAGGAAACCGAGATGCGTCTGCGGGAGGGGCTGAGTTTCGATGATGTCCTTCTTCTCCCACGCGACAGCGAGATCACACCCAGCGAAGTTGAAACGCGCACGACCATTGCGAGGGACATTTCGCTCAAAGCCCCGATCCTTAGTTCCCCGATGGACAGAGTGACCGAAGCGCGAATGGCGATTGCAATGGCGCGTGAAGGCGGTCTCGGCATTATCCACCGCAACCTGACTCCCGCACAACAATCTCAAGAAGTGGATCGAGTGAAACGCTCGGAGCATGGCATTATCACCGATCCGATCAGTCTGCCCCCCGACAAAACAATACAAGACGCCGTTGCCCTCATGGAACGCTACCACATTTCCGGTGTTCCGATCACGGAAACCGACACCAATACGCTGGTTGGTATCCTCACTAATCGCGATATTCGCTTCGAGACTGACTACTCCCGCCCCATTTCCGACATTATGACTTCCGATTCGACCCGCCACGGCGGTCTCGTAACCGCCGCACTCGGAACCACGCTCGAACAAGCACAGGAAATGCTTCAACATCACCGCATCGAAAAACTTCCTATCGTTGACAAAGACCGCAAATTACTGGGACTGATCACGATCAAGGACATTCAGAAAGTACGCCAGTTTCCGAACGCCACCAAAGATGCACGAGGACGACTGCGTTGTGGCGCGGCAATCGGACCCCTCTCCGACCCTGTCGGGCGCACATCAATGCTCGTTGAGGCAGGCGTAGATTTGATCGTAATTGACGCGGCGCATGGTCACTCAATCGGGGTGCTGAACGCCCTGCGCGAAGTGCGGCGTGAGTTCCCTGACCTTCCCATTATTGCCGGAAATGTTGCCACCCGTGAAGGCGCACGAGCCTTAGCCGAAGCGGGTGCAGACGCAATCAGAGTAGGTTTGGGCGCGGGTTCGATTTGTACCACGCGCATCGTTTCGGGAGTGGGAGTGCCGCAACTCATGGCGGTTCTGGACTGCGCCGCCGAAGCAAGCCGCTACGGAATCCCGATCATTGCAGACGGAGGAATCCGCTTTAGTGGCGACGCCGTAAAAAGTCTGGCGGCAGGTGCGGCGGCAATCATGGTTGGCAACTTGCTGGCGGGAACGCAGGAAGCACCCGGCGAAGTGATTTTGTATCAGGGACGTGCCTACAAGGATTATCGAGGCATGGGCAGTGAGGGGGCTTTGCGGGAGGGTTCTTCTGACCGTTATGGTCTCGATCCGACGGCACGATTTGTGCCGGAAGGCGTCGAGGGGCGCGTTCCTTACAAGGGAGCGTTGCACGACACGGTGCATCAGATTCTTGGTGGAATCCGTTCCGGTATGGGCTACCTCGGAGCCGCCAATCTCACCGAATTGCAAGAGCGGGCAGAATTCATTCGCATCACGGGCGCAAGTTTGCGAGAAAGCCACGTCCACGATGTTTGGATCACGAAGGAGCCACCGAACTACTCCGGCGAGTATATGTTCGGCGAACAACGCGGGGAGTAGAGGGCGTCAGCGCATTATTCTTGTTCCCCCCTCTTATGCAAGGGGGAGGTCAGGAGGGGGTTGAAAGGGCGTCCGGGGAATGAATTCCCCGGCTCTAAAAGCGCGAAGTCCACCTTCGTGGACTCAATACAAAAATAATGGCACCCCCAACAATGTGCTTAGTGTCCGAAGGACACGGGGCGGTACGCCTCCGAGCGCGGAACTCATTCCTGC
>JACMPS010000355.1 GCA_014377395.1 Chthonomonadaceae bacterium | reverse complement strand
GTTTGCCCGGATTGCACCTTCACGTTTTACTCGAATGCCGCCGCCGCAGTTGCCGCCTTTATTGTCAACGAAAGGGGGGAATTTTTGTGGGTGGAACGTGCGAGAGAACCACAAAAAGGCAAGTGGAACGTTCCGGGCGGCTTTATTGATCCTATGGAGAGTGCGGAGGACGCTCTTATTCGCGAAACTCAAGAGGAAGTCGGGATGGAGTTATCTGAATTTCATCTTCTTGCTTCGTTCCCGAACCTGTACACCTATCGCAACATTACCTATCATACGATAGATTTCTTCTTTCTATGTGTCGCTAAATCAGGTGAAATTTACGCTGACGCCTCCGAAATCGCGAGAACGCAATGGCTTCTACCGGAAAGAATGTTCCCTGATCAAATTGCTTTCGAGTCAACAAAAAAAGCATTGGAGAGATACCTATTTCACAAGCAGGAAATAGGTTTCCCTGAATCGAAATAAGGTGATGGATCACTCACCAATTAATCACGCTAAAGGATTGCAATCTCGATGACTTTCTTAAATTTAATAACACTTGCGGGGGGTCTATCCTCGCTTGCCGCCCCCTATGCGCCTCCTCAACAGGAGAGCAGAAAACTTTCTTTTAGACCGCCCGCAACGCCGCTGGTCACGCACGATCCTTACTTTAGCGTCTGGTCATTTAGCGACAAACTCACGGACGATTGGTCACGGCACTGGACAGGTTCCACCAATGCGATGACGATGATGGTTCGCATTGACGAGACCGCTTATCGTCTTGCAGGAATTTCAACGACGAAGGTTCCGGCACTCCCACAGACGAATTTGCAGATCACGCCCACCCGTTCCATTTACACTTTTGAGGGGGCGGGAGTCCGTGTCGCGCTCGATTTTCTTTCGCCTTTGTTGCCGCACAACCTCGAACTGGTTTCGCGCCCGGTCACTTATGTCACCTACAAAGTGGAAGCCATTGACGGCAAAACGCACAAAGTTCAACTTTATCAGGATGTCACCGGTGAATGGGTCACAAACCGCCCGAATGAAGAAGTGGCATGGAGTCGCTACAAAGTTGAGGGAATGGACGTGCTTCGCATGGGGACGCAAGAACAACCTATTCTTAAAAAAGCGGGTGATGACCTACGAATTGACTGGGGCTACCTTTATGTCGCGGCAAAGGGAGCCGAGTCCTCCGTAATCGCTTCCGATCTTTCGGCACGAAACGGCTTTGCACTGAACGGCAAACTTCCTACCTCCGATGATTTGCGGATGCCACGTCAGGCGAACGACAACTGGCCCGTCCTTGCCTTTTCTTTCAATCTCGGCGAAGTAGGAACAACCGCGAGATCGCAGACCGTAATGCTCGCTTACGATGACGTTTTCGCACTGGAGTATTTTCATCGCCCGGTGCGTGCTTATTGGAAACGCAACGGCATGGAGGCCGATGAACTGCTGAAGACGGCGGCAACGGAACATTCCAAAATAGATGCGGACTGCCTTGCGTTCGACAAGGAATTGACCGCCGATATGCTGAGAGTGGGCGGCGAAAAGTACGTGCCACTTGCTTCGCTGGCTTATCGTCAGGCTTTCGCTGCGCACAAGCTCGCTGTAGACGCCGACGGCACTCTCCTTTATATGTCAAAGGAAAATTTTTCCAATGGCTGTATTGACACGGTGGACTTGATTTATCCTTCATCCCCAATTTTCTTGCTTCTTAATCCGAAATTGCTGAAAGCGGAACTCACTCCGATTCTGGATTACGCGGGTTCAGGCAAGTGGAAATTTCCCTTTGCTCCCCACGACTTAGGCACTTATCCAAAGGCAAACGGGCAAGTCTATGGCGGCGGAGAGCAAACGGAAGAAAATCAGATGCCCGTCGAAGAGTCTGGCAATATGCTCGTGATGCTGGCGGCTCTCGCTCATCAAGAGGGCAACGCCGAGTATTCCGTCAAGCATTGGACGACGATTACAAAGTGGGCGAACTACCTCAAAGAAAAAGGGCTTGACCCTGAAAATCAACTTTGCACGGATGACTTCGCCGGACACCTCGCACACAACGCCAATCTTTCCATGAAGGCGATTATGGGACTCGGAGGCTACGCACATATCTGCGAGATGCTCGGTAAAAAAGCCGAAGCAAACGAGTATCGCAAAGCCGCACAGGGAATGGCGAAGAGGTGGGAGCCAATGGCAAAAGAGGGAGATCACTACAAACTCGCGTTTGATGCGGCGGGTTCGTGGAGCCAGAAGTACAATCTCGTATGGGACAAACTGCTTGGAATCAATGTGTTTCCCGCCGAGGTTGCCCGCAAGGAAGTCGCGCATTATCTCAAGATGAAGCAACAATATGGCTTGCCTCTGGACAATCGCAAGGACTACACAAAGTTGGACTGGTGCGTCTGGTCTGCCACGCTTGCGGAGAAAAAAGAGGACTTCACCGCCCTTATTGATCCGATTTACAAATGGATGAATGAGACGGTTTCGCGTGTGCCGCTCACCGATTGGTACGGCACGGTAGACGGAAAAATTATTGGGTTTCAGGCGCGTTCCGTCGTGGGCGGCGTTTACATTCCCTTCTTGAAGTACCCCGACCTCTGGCAGAAATGGAGCCACCGCTAACGAGTATGCGCGTCAATCTTGTTCCCTCCCCTTGCATTAGGCTTATCTTGTCCCTTAGCGAAAAGTATATCAAATTGTTGAGAGGAAGTTCGGGGAATGAATTCCCCGGCTACAAAGGCGCGAAGTCCACCTCCGTGGACTCAATGCAAAAGCAAAGACAATCCCTATTCAGTCTCCAGAGACCTTTCAACTTGATGAGAAGCACGAATCGGGTGTCCGAGTTTTAGCCAATTCAGGGGCGGCACGCCTCACAGCGCGGAATTTATTCCTGCAGCAAGTGCCATTAACCTCATTTCTCACTAAGGGACAAGATCAGCCCTTATGGAAGAAGAGGTTAGGAGGGGGTTAAGGGCTGCTTTCTCCCCCCGCATCGCGCCCGAAGGACGTCCTCACCGAAGATGCTTAGCGGCGATCTTCAGACCTTCGGTGCTATCAAAACCGTTGCCGAACCCCTCCCTTGCAGAAGAGGGCGTCGCAAATTTGCGACGCCCTCTTACCCCTATTTACTCTATATGACTCGTCTACGGCTTTGCTTTGGAAGCGGGAGAAGAGTCGGTTTTCTTCGGATCGGTAAGCGGTTTGCGGGGTCCGTAAGAGTTGCCACCACTGCCGATTTCCCCGAACATCACCTCGAAGTCAGGTGAGGCAGAAATAAAAATCGAATCCCCTACCCACTTCCATTCAAGCCGAGCATAAGGTGCAAGCAGGTTCAGCGCGTCCACAAGAGGACGCGGTGAGATCGTTCCTTTGATCGCAAATTTCTTGCCTGTCGGCACACCGGGATCAATTAAGATCGGAACGCCCGCTTGAAGTGCCAGACTTTTCAGCACATCAACGGTAGGCTCTGGTTTATCCGTCGGTATCCGAAACGAGACAAAACGGTTCTGCTTCGTCAATTCCTGCACCTGAGCCGAGTCGAGTGAACTTTGCTCTAACCCGTTTATCTCGCGAAGATTATTGGAGGCATTGTCTCCCGTTTGCAGGCTGGTTCTTCCGCGACCCTCCGGTTCTGTTCCGAATTTTCTTTTCGGAATCGCTTCCTGCGCTTTATGGGTGGTAGAGGAGTCACTCTCTTTTTTCATACTTTCCTGGTAGCGTCCTGCAGGACCTTCCGGGGCTAACCCGCCCCCGAAGCCGCCTCCACTCTGACGCGAATAAGCGTTGTTGTAGCCTCCAAGACTATTGACCGAGAAACTGTTTTGTAGGGCGTTGTCGGGTGGCAACGAAAGTCCCATTAAACGCATCTGATCACGCAAGCCTGTATCGAGCGAGCGCAAACGGGTGAAGGCTTCGCGCACGGCAACATCATCTCGCTCGAAAAAAGTAATTTTAGTAGTGGGGTCCGTTCGGTATTTCAAGAAAGCCTGACGACAAAGAGCATTCAGGGTGAGAGCAAGCGGTTGCTCTTGAAGGCGCAACGTCACCTGTCCCACCACATTGTTGTCGAGTGTAAACTGCCGTTCCGCCTGATCAAACACGATCTTGATTGCATCTCGCACGTCGGCGCGGTCAGCGATCAGAGTAAAGCGATTCGCACTTCCCGCCACCCGCAAAACACTTTTCGGTACAGGCAAAGCAGTATAACCTTGCCCCCCATTTTGCGTTTGTTGTTGAGCGAAAGCAGGCGTGGCTATCCCCGAAACAAAACTGAAATACCCCAATATACACCCAATTATTTGATAATTTAAGTTCATTTTGTTCATTCCCCGGCATCAATCGTTACCACAGTCGTTCCGTCACTCTCTTCCGTGTTTCCAACGATGTGCGCTTCCGCCTCAAAATCACGCTCCGTGTCCCGGATCGAAAACGAGGCTTCTTCTGTTTGAGGTGAAGTAGGCTCTGCAAGTGTCCTCCGAAAACTCCTAACCGATGAGTCATCATTTTCTAAGGCAAGGGGATTGGCGCGAATTATGTCAAATGCTCTCACACCTTCGGGCATTGCACCAAAGCTGTCTGAATGATAAGTCATCGTAACTACACCTGCCGGTTGAGGCTGATTTGCCTTCGAAAGCAATGCCAATGCCTCATTAGAATCAACCGCTTTCTCTGTAATCATCATACTCTCGAGGTTTATTCCACGAGGTGAGGATTTTCTTGACGGAGCGATTTTGCCATTGACGTTTGCGATTGCCTTCACTTTTTTTGGCGGAGAAAACAAGTTACGGTCAGT
>JACMPS010000354.1 GCA_014377395.1 Chthonomonadaceae bacterium | reverse complement strand
CCGCAGGAGCAAATTCCGCGCCCCGCGCCTCCCGTTTGTAATTGGGGCACTTTTGTAGCCGGGGAATTGATTCCCTGGTGTCTCTGATTGGAGGTTGTCCGGAGGTTAAAACCTCCGTCTACACAGAAGCGAAGTCCACCTCCGTGGACTGAGAGAGAATTCAACACTTCTCTCCTATGCCGACACATGAAGCGTAATCTCGCGCTCGTAGTCGGCGGCTCCAGGCGCGGAACCGCGTGGCTTTCGCACAAACCGCTTGAGGGTGTAGTCTACCGAGACGAGGGAAGCGTGTTTTTGGGAAGAGTGCTTGACGCAGAGTTGTGCTGCCATGAGCAGTGCGGCACGGGGGATTTCAGAGGGTTTGCCGTGTGTCCGCAGAACGACGTGAGACGAAGCGGCGGCGCGAACGTGAAACCAGAAATCGCTTGGAGTGGCTACCCGCGTTGTCAGAAAATCGTTTGCGGTCGCTGTTTCTCCGATGAGAATCTCATAGCCGTCCGGCGTCGTGACTCGCTTGATCTTGTGACCGGAAAAATCGGGGAGGGACTTTGTGCCGATTTGCTTTTCCGGTTCCGTGTTGCCTTCCGGTTGCATCAGTCGGGCGGAGAGCAAACGTTTTCGCAGGGCGTCGAGTACTTCTCGTTCCTCCAGTCCTTCCATTTCGATCTGTGCCGACTTCAGCCCTTCCACTCTCGCTCTTGCAAGCGGAAGTTGCTGTGCCGCGTATTCGCCCGCATCTTTCGCCTTATGGTAGCGATTAAAAAGCCTTTCCGCGTTTTCCTGTGAGGTCATATCGGGGTCGAGGGATAAGGTTTCATCGGGGTAATCAGGCAGAAAATAGTTTTGTACAACGACTTCGGTTGCCTCCGCCTCGATCTTCCACACGTTCGCCAGAATCAGTTCCCCGTGCTGTCGGTATCGCTCCGCCTTATCCGCTTCGTCCGCCGTTTTTCGGAGAGAAGTGAACTGTCCCTCTGCGTGTTTCAGGGCGCGGGCGATCTGCCCCTTTAGTTCCCGGCTGAGGTTAGCGGAAAGCGTTTGTCGCACCCGTTGCGAGTAGGCTTCATCAAGGGCATCATTCAGCAAAGCCATGCGCGGCTGAACTTTGTCAGAGAGTTGAGCGATCCGAAACGGATAGGCTCCCGCCTCCCATCCCTCTCCCGACTGAACAAAAACCGGGTGCATTTCGCCCGTAAGTGTCTCAGTGAAAACCAGATTCCAGGTCTCGACAAGGCTGTCCCAGTCCTTCACGCGAAAGGCAATCTCACGCGCCAGAAATGGAGAAACACCGAGAAACGTTTTGGTGAGAGCCGCCGCAAAATCTTCGCTTTCGGCGCGGAGATCGGCGGCGATTTCAAGAGCGTTTTCATTGAGTGGGTCAGTTTTATTTTCAGGAGCGGGAGGTGGAATGTAAGGACGGGCAGGGAGAGTCTCACGAAATCGGTTGATGCGGTGCGTGATGCGCTTGATCGCATCAATTACGTAGCCGCCTGAGTTGACCAGCACGAGGTTGCTGTGCTTGCCCATGAGTTCGACAACAAAAAGAAGTTCAATGGGATCGTCGTTTTCGTCGCGCCCTTCGATGTCAATCTGAACGATGCGGTCAAAATCAATCTGCTGAATGTCGCGAATGACGGCGTTGGTGAGGTGCTTTCGTAAATTCGCGCAAAACGCGGGGGGCGTGGTAGGGTTGCCCTTGCGCGTCGTGGTCAGGTGCATCCGGGCGAACTGCGGATCGGCAGAGAACAGCAAGCGGTAATTCTGTCCGCCGGAACGCACCATCAGGTGCAGTTCCAACGGAGTCGGTTGCCGAACTTCCTGTATTTGCCCGTCCGTCAGCAGTTGTTGCCACTCGCGCACGACGCCGGCAAGAGTTAAACTATCGAAGGGAGTTGAAAAAACCGTTTCTTTCGCCATGATGCACAAAGTATACGGGAAAAAGGGGAAAAGTGCTGAGTGTCAAGTAGTCAGTGTTGAGAAGCACGGTTACGCCATAGGAAAAATTAACCACCCACTTCGCTGGAGATAGGGAGGCACAGAGAAAATTGATCCGGTTTGCGCCTAAGGGTGCGGAGAGAAAAGGAAAGAGCAGTCTTTCTCTCGACAAAATAGGTTATGATTCGTTAAGTCTTGCCGGTAAATGTTGTTCGCCTGAGCGACGAAAATTCGACAGGTCTCTGTCGCTCCACTCTGTGCTGTAATCCACAGGAGTTATCAAACCGTTATGAATTACCGAATCCTTCTTGAATTTATTAATCTGTTTTTTTGCCGGTATCCTCGCGGGCATTGCGATTGTCCGCGAAATGAAATCCAATCTTGCCCACTATGGTTATCCAAAATCAAGTTTGACCGAGATTTATGTAGGAATTAAGTCGCAGGAAAATATTGAAAACGGTGGCGGAGACTGGTTTTATTTCAAGTAGGGTAAACTCAGCAATCCGCAAAGTTTGGGTTAGCCCTGATAAGAACAAACCCGCTCTCCGACTCAAGAGGCAAAAACAAAATGACAAACTTTCTTCCCCTGCCCCTGGAAGTAAACCCGCTTTTAGAAGAATTGCTGAAGGGCGTGAGGGTGGCTCTCGGCGGGCAGTTCGTCGGATTAGCCCTTGATGGATCGCTCGCAAACGGCGACTTCGATAGGGACAGCGATATTGATTTTGTCGTTGTAACCAAAGATGAAATCTCCCCTGAAACCTTTGCCGCACTGGACAAGATGCACAGGCGTATCTCTAAGCTCGCTCTACCGTTCGCCACTCAACTGGAAGGCTCCTACCTCTCCCGAAAAGCAATTTGGAAGCATGACCCCGCCCTCACTCTCCACCCAAACCTCGAACGCGGCGAAAATGAACGCCTCAAATGGGCGGAACATGGCGAGGACTGGGCGGTTCACCGTTTTGTCTTGCGGGAGCGCGGCATCACTCTGGAAGAGACCGACTTCAAGACGTTGATCTCTCCGGTCTTGCCTGATGACCTGAAACGGGCGATGCACCTCAACATGACGGAGTGGGCGATCCCTCTTCTCGATACCCCCGCTACCCTTGCCTCACGAGGTTATGCGTCGTTTGTGGTTCTTTCTCTCTGCCGGATTCTGTACACGCTTCGCTACAGCGATGTCGTCTCAAAAGTGGTCGCCGCACGTTGGGCAAAAACCGTTCTTGAAGCGCGTTGGACAAAACTCATTGATGCGGCATGGGAGGGGCGACACAACCCGGACGCGCTCTCAAGCCCGCAGGAAATCTCGGAAACAATGGACTTTATCAGAACGATTGTGGAGTTGTCCGCTCTTGATTTCTCTCTTTCCTCGCCTCAGGCAGAGTCGGAAAGAGCATAGCAGGAGATTGCCATGCAAACAGGGAAATGAGGCCGGGTAAAGTCTCCTGAAAAGCAAAGTCCGATTTCGTATCGAAGGTTTCCGTTACCCGGCAACAATCGAGCAAAGGCGCACCCATGAAACAATTTTCCGACCTCTCTCTTCCTCTAACCAATCGCCGCGAATTCTTGATTCGATTGTCCGGCGCAGTCTGGGGGATCGAGAGCATCCGCCACGCAACGGGTGCCTTTGCCCTCTCCTCCTCCCCCCCGCAAGTTGAGCAAAACAAGCGAACCACTTCTTCCTACGAATATTACGTCCAAAACTCAAAAGACTTCAAGCGCGTGAAGCAGGAAAAACCGTTGTGCGAAAAAGCCTTTCCAGGCTGGCTTTCGATGCCCTGGACGTATCAGTGGACAGTTGGCTATACCGAGGCGTCCGGGCGTTGGAGTCTCGCACACGGCTATAATGGCGCATTTCTCGACGGAAACGGAGGCAGCCCCGACTCGCCCCCCGGCAAATTGGACTGGATCAATCGCAACGGATTACGCTTTTACATGGATCACACGGCGGGGAAGGGAGATTTGCACCTGTGGGATGGCGACAAAAAAGCGGCGCATCTGAAAGAATTGCACGGAAACGGAGTTCGTGCGGTTCCCGTGAACGATGCCCTCAAGCAGAAATTGTTCAAGGTGATCAAAAACAACGTCTCGCAGGTGAAATCTTCGCCGTTTCGTGCCGCCTATGCCCTCGACGATGAGCCTTCCTGGGGACACTTCACGCACCCGACGATGTGGTGCATCACCGACGACCCGTCCGCCTACAAACTCTGGCTGAAAGAGGTGTATGGCTCTGATGCCGCTCCGACACGCGAAAAGTGGATCACTTATGAGGACATCCGCCCTTCCCTTTCCTCATGGACAGTTGCGGATTTTGATGCGAGTCCCCTGCTCGATCAATGGAGTTTCAATGATTCGGTGTGGTGTAATCTGGTGGGCGATCTTGTCGAATACGCGAACACGGTTGATCCCCAGACACCCTGCGGCTTTGTGGGAGGGCAGGCTCCCAACGCTTTCGGTGGGTACGACTACGCGAAACTGATGCGAAAAATTCAGTATCTTGAAGCGTACAATCTCGGTTCCTCTCAGGCAATTGTGCGCTCATTCAATCCTCACAATGCGATTCCCTGTGTGACCAGCACCTTTCACAAGTCTGCCGAAGACGACATCTGGCAAATCTGGTATTACCTCGCGCACGGAAATCGCGGGCATATTGGGTGGGTGGAGAACTGGTTTGACGGCGAAACCGCAAAGCCCTGGCATAAAGTGGTGGCTCCCCACGCTTTACAAGCCGGAAAAGTAATCGGACCACTCATGCAGGGAACGGAGTGGATGCACGATGGGGTTGCGATTTATTACAGTCATGCTTCGGTGCAACTCGGCTGGGTTCTCGATGCGGAGGCACACGGAAAGACGTGGGTGAATCGGGACGGCGATCATCGGTTGGGGGCTTCGCATCATGTGCGGGGCGCGTGGGAGAATATGTTACGAGATTCCGGGTTGCAATATGATTTCCTGAGTTATGTGGACGTGATCCAACATGGGGTTCCCGACACCTACCGGGTGCTGATTTTACCCGCTTGCCTGTGTCTTTCCGATGCAGAGGTGAGTGGTATTTCCTCTTTTTGTCAACGCGGCGGAACCGTCATTGCAGACTATTTGCCGGGAGTCTGGGATCAGCACGGGCGGGGACGAAAAGGCGGCGGGGCTTTGGACAGACTGTTCGGTGTCAAGCATGATCCGGCAATGAAAGCGGAGGATGTGTTCGGTACAAAGGGTTGGTACGAGGTGGATCAGGACGCAAATTTCGGGTGGAAAACTTACAAGGAGTTTCTGACAAAGGAAAACACCTGCCTCAAAGACTCGACGGGATTTCATAAGGCGGTTCGCAAAATGCCGACACCGACCCTTAGAGAAGAGGGAAGAGGAAAAGCGATTTTGATGAACCTTTCGCCGCAATGGTATAACGCCTACCGCATCGAAGGATACGAAAGCGCGAAACATCGTGAAACGTTTATGAAGCCCTTTGCGGAAGCGGGTCTCAAACGTTGGGTCGAAATCGAGGGAGTAGGAGAGGCGGAATTCGGGTACGAAATCACCTACTTCCGCAAAGCAAACGGCAGAAAAGTCCTATTCGTGATCTCTAATCCCGAGATTACGGGTTCCGAACTCGGTGGGGGTAATGCAAGTCACCTCAAAACCGGGATTGCCACTGTCACGCTGAAGTTCGCGAAGCCGATTCGTAATGTCCGCGATGAGCGACAGGCAAAAGCACTTGAAGACGGAGAACGTTTTAAGTTCAACTGGGCGCAAAACGAAGCGATTGTGCTTTCCTTCGACTAAATTAAAGAAATTAGAAAAAGACAACTACGGCAAAAGTGTTAAGCGTTGAGGTGAAGGGTCTCCCCTTAGCCACCGCTCACCTCCGCCCGTTCCTTTTTGGGGTCGGGGGACGTGCTCACGGTGAGCCGTCCACACAAAAACGCGGAATTTCACTCACCCTGAGTGAGTGCATAGGGGAGCGGGGGTGAGGTCAGACGGTGGCAAATTGCAACCCTCTCCCAAATTCCCTGTGCATAAGGGGAGAAAGCGAAGATCACTTCGTTTCAATCGCAAGAGAGTTTTCAGGGCTACGCTACTTTTCGGAAGGCATTTTGTTTGTGCTTCGACTCAGGTACACACGGCTGTAGTTCCACTCGTAAAATTTGCCTACAAACGCCGACGCAGGAAGAGGGCGATTGACGCTGTCAATCTGAGTATGCCCCCAACCGCCGTCAAAAAGAAAGTCCATGTCGATAGGCGGGTCCGTCTTTTTGCTTCCGTAAGTCCAGTGATAATCGAGACCGCTCTGGACGAGTATCCCGTCTACATACATTGCGTAACTGTTGTCTTTTTTGTAGAGCCACGTCCAGATATGATATTGAGTGGCGTCGTACTTGGTGACACCGCGTGACGTCATTGCCTTTCCCCAGTCTCCGTAATCAGTGGTGTCTTTACCCTCGACCGAGTTGGCGTGCCAGTACCGCCCATCGTAGTTGGTATTGCCATTGCCGTTATCGTATCCGAAACTCTCCATCAGGTCTTGCTCGGCACCTTTGCCCCACTTGTTGCCCGCTGTCCACAAGGCAAACCAGAAATAGGGCGGCGTGACATACCGAACACGGGTTTCCCACACGATGTCTTGCCCCAGCAAAGAGCCGCCATTGGGCAGTTTCCACTTTGCCATAAAAGAACCGTTTCCGGCGTTATGCTGAGAGGGCATTACTTTTGTTGCGCCGTTGAGCGGCACGAGAAAGGTTTTGAGCGAGTCGGAGGTAAACTGACGCACAGGCGGACAGTTGGCGCCTTCAATGGGTTGATTGTGAAGTGCGTTTGCGGCATCGGGTGCTACCGTGACCGCACCGTAGTTCGTTCCATTGCCAATTGTACCGAATTGATCGTGATAAAAGAAGTTATCGTTCATTGCGGCGTAGTTCTTGATCGTGCCGCCCGTGCCAAAATGCCAGTTTTTGACCAGCACCATGTCCGCTCCTCCAATTCCAAAAGAGGGTTTGGGTCCCAGTGCAGGGCTCGCGACGGTTCCTCCTCCGATTGTTTCTTTCGATTTCGTTTTTCCCTGCGCCCCGGCAGACAAAGCAAAACCCGAAAGCGAGGTCAAGGCACTCAGCAAAAGCGTTGCACTCATAAAGGCAGGAGATTTCAGGTGACGTGAAGCAGTGAGAGGGAGATGAGGCTGTAAAGCATTGTTTCGGAAATTCATTGTATAAACCAGTCTTTCTGATCTCAACCAGGAGCGGCATCGGAATTTCGGGGAGTGGAAGGATGACGCCGATTTTCGTCAACTCCCGGCAGGGGCAAAAAACAGCGATCAAAAGCGAGCAAACCGTAAGAAAACCTCACGATCTTTCTTGCTTGTAATCGTTCAGTGGCGGGTATCTCTCTAATCCGCACAATGCACATAACGTGAAAAATGCTTGACGTTCTCGGTTGCAACAAGGAAAAAACCAATGGCAACACCGAAAGTCAGAGCCTTGCCGCTGAGAGTATCGCCGTCAAGTGCCTTCGTGTCTGCCGTTGGGATGCCTTTGTTTTGTGCTTCCGCCTGAAGACGTGCCGCCTCGAAAAGTGCCTCTGGCGTCAGGGGAACGAACTGTCCCTCAATCGTAAGAGAAACGTGTTAGGACGAATAATGGCTTCTTTGTTGACCCATAGCATCTCTCGTCGAATTTCATAATAGGCGATTGCAGGAACGAATACTTTTACAGTCGGGTCCGTCAGCAAGGTAATCCATTCTCGACACTGACCCCCTGCCACCGATTTACCAGGCTTTTGCGTCACCAATCCGTAGGGAGTAGAGTCAGGGAACACCGATTCAAGTGTCATACCCTCGCCTCGGCATAGACATCCGGTTCTGCGTCCAAAGCGCGTAGTGCCGCCATGACCCCATCGGTTTTGCGGGGTTCCTCTTCACGTTCCTCCTCGGTCATTACGTCTTCTTATGCTCTCCACTTCGCGAAAAGTTCAGCAGTCGTGTCACGAGGCTTTTCTTTAGCAATCGGAACCGCGTCAATCCATGCCTCAATGATTTCTGCTTCGGGCTTTCCTTGCTTTGCCGTAAACGATTTCAAGCACCGCTCTCGCTCCAGCGATGAATTTAGTACCATGCTTATCTTTCACCTCCACTTTTGTTGTAATCGCAAACGGAGTTTAGAGGAAGACATCTCTCGACACGTTTTTTGAGAAGTCTTTTCTGTTGAAGAAGTGAAAAAGAGACACTTGAATTAAAGGGGTATTGTCAGGTGTACCGCTCTGAATTGAACAGAGTTCGGACACCCGGTCTGCAAGTTTTTCGTTCTATCAGAGATTTCTCAAAACCTTTTAAGTTATCGAACGGGCTTTGGGAAAGAAACGGGGCTTTTTCGCCCCTTTGTATCAACGGCACGAACTCCGAAAAAATAATTGTCTTTCGATAAGCCTTTGAGAGTATATGAGGTCACTTTCCCCACAAAACGTGCTTTTGTCCAGATCGGCGAAGTCGTCTCCCGGAAGACAATCTCGTAGCCCGCAAGGTCGGGATCGGTGGAGGAGGTCCAGGTCAGGTCGGTATCGGGTGTGAGGTTGCGGGACACAAGTCCCACTTTCTGCGGCGCGTCGGGTG
>JACMPS010000353.1 GCA_014377395.1 Chthonomonadaceae bacterium | reverse complement strand
CTCCTCTGTTGGGGACGGCAAAAGATGATTGGCACTGGATGCAGAATACTTGTGCAGGCAGGTCAATCCGATTCCGTACTGTGGCAGGGTTTCGTCTTCTTCCGGCTCCAGACGATACGGCGTCAGACCCGATTGATAAAGCAATAAATAAAAACGATTAGAGGGGCCCGCGTACCAGTGATGTGCTCGTGCGGAATGTAAACTCGCCGCCGCTCCCACGAAAATCAGATCGAGGTCAGGGCGGAGAATATCGGTCAGGTAAGGGGCGGGAGTAGGATCATCAGGCGTTATCGGTAAAGCATTGTTCGATACTTTTTTCATTGCAACTAAGTGTTTCTTTCATTTGATAAGGTAGGAAATAAGGTTCACCTGCCTCTAATTTCGCTTTCATTTCGTCAAACGTGTTATACTGGACTCACAGCCAAAACAAAAGCAAACTGTACAAGATCAATTCCAGGAGATAGAAAATGCTGTCACGAAGATCATTTGTCCTCGGTTCGCTCGGCGCGACAACCCTTCCCCTGTTCGGTTGTGGTTCCGGCTCCGGCTCCGGATCGTCCGACCCTCCAAAATTTACAGCACAAAGTCTTCAGAACCCTGCCCTCTTTGCCAGTGTCGCCCTTACCGTATCCGGAACTCGGCAGGCGGGATTTTCGTTGACGATGAATGTTCCTTTATCCCAACGCGCGACGCTCTGGAACCGATCCGCCACAGATTATACCGACTTGCACCCGGCGGGTTATGGAATAAGTGCGATTTATGGAGCCGACGAAAACCATCAAGTAGGATACGGTGATGATTACGCCTTGCTCTGGAACGGGAGTGCGACTTCCGCCATCAACCTCCACCCTTTTTCTCTTCTGACCTCTCAGGGGCGATCCCTCGCCCTGGCAACGCATAACGGAATCCAGGGGGGATATGGAGCAGGAGGCTCAGTCAGCCCGGATCATGCACTTCTGTGGCGTGGAACGCCGGAATCCGTTGTGGATTTACATCCGCTTAATCTCGATATGCTCAAGTCGTTTGTGATAGGTGTTCATGGAGATCAACAGGTAGGAGTCGGCTTTACCATAGGCGGCGGCGTTCTAATTGACTCTCCACCCCCTGCGGTGTACGCCCTGCTCTGGCGTGGCACGGCAGACTCTGTGCTGAACCTCAATCCTGTGGGCTACTTGAGGTCTCGCGCTCTCGCAACTTCCGGTAAGCAACAGGTCGGCTGGGCAAGCAAACTTTTCTATCATGGTGGGGGACCTGACTTCCCCATTTTCAGTGCCGAACCCATCCCCATTGGGGATGAGGCGATTCTCTGGAGTGGAACAGCGGAGTCCGCTATTACCCTCCATCCTTCCTCTTGGGGGTATTCCCGGGCTTATGGGGTGGCAAACGGCGAACAAGTCGGGTATGGGGGCGGACACTCTTCCGCAGATGAAGTCCATGCACTTCACTGGCGTGGGAGTGCCGAGTCGGTCATTGATCTTCATACGTTTCTACCCCCTGAGTACTCTGAGTCGTTTGCAAGAGGAATCAATGACAACGGCGATGTCGTCGGGGGGGCAATCCTGAGATCAAATCCCCAGCAATTTCAGGCTGTTTTATGGAAACGTCAGTAACTCACATCACGCACCCCCATCTTGTTAGAGACACAATTGTTAGAGACACAGAGGAAAAGCCCCCACCCCCGAAATCCGGGGGAAGGAAGCCAATTCCTCAAACTTTTCTCTCTTCGCTTTGTGCCTTCGCGTGAGGCCTCACTGTTTTTTCCTAATCCCTAGAACCTACTCCCTAATCTCTGTATTCCTCTGTGTCTCTAACGCAGTGGGTGGTAGATCATACTCCTTGTATTGGGTGAATTGAATCGCGTCCATGCAGGATTAGCGAAGACGTTCCGCGAATCACCTTTTCAGTCTACTCTCTTTATTCGACGGTAAGGAAATTTTCATGAAACGATTCGCCTTTCTTAGTCTGGCTCTGCTTGCTCTGACGACAAACGCTCATGCCCGCCCCATTTACGCTAACTTTTACCTCGCCCCGAACGGAAACGATGCGTGGTCGGGCAAACTCATCTCCCCTAACAAAGCCGGAACCGACGGCCCCTTTGCCACCCTGCCCCACGCCATTGAAGCGGCACGAAAGGTCAACCGCAACGTCCAAAATTTTGCGGGAATCAACCTTACCTTGCGAGGCGGCACCTACTCGCTTTCCGAAACCGTGACCCTAACGGAGAAAGATGCGTTTGTGAACCTCCGCAGTTATCCAAACGAGACGGCACGGCTTACAGGTGGCAAAGAAATTACTGGGTGGAAACCCGTGACCGATAAGGCGGTTTTAAGCCGCATGGATGCAACCTGTCGCAGCAAAGTGTTCAGCGCGGACTTAAAGGCGAACGGAATCACGGAAACAGGAGCCATTGTCGCTAACGGTTGGAACAAGAGCAACATCGCGGGTCCCTCCGAGCTCGTTTTCGGTGACAAGCCGATGACGATTGCTCGCTGGCCCAACACAGGCTACGCACAAATCGCAGACGTTCCGAAAGAAGGGGGCAACTTACACTTTCAGTATGAGGGCGAAAGACCCTCACGCTGGAAAAACGCGGAGGACGCCTGGGTTTTCGGGTACTGGCAATTCGACTGGGCCGACTCGTATGTCAAACTCAAATCAGTGGACTCTGCAAAGCACACGCTCGAAACAAGCGGGATCGAAGACGAGTTTGGTAGTAAAAAAAGACAACGCTGGTTTGCCCTGAACCTGCTGGAAGAACTCGATGCACCCGGAGAATACTTTATCGACCGTAAGGCAAACGTAATCTACTTCTGGCCTCCCTCCCCTCTGGAAAACAGCAAAACCTCTCTTTCTCTGCTCGATAAGCCGCTGATTTCCCTGAACCACACAACTGCAGTTTCCGTTCAAGGCTTGACGCTGGAAGGGACACGCGGCGAAGGAATTCATATTGAAGGCGGCGCACACAATCTTATAGCGGGATGTACCTTTCGGAATATGGGACTCATGGGGGTACGGATTGCAGGCGGCAAAGAAAATCGCGTTCAATCCTGCGACCTGTACGATATGGGACAGGGCGGAATCACGCTGGATGGCGGAGATCGCATCACGCTCGAGGAGGGGGGTAGCGTTGCGGAAAACAATTTGATTCACGATTACTCAAAATGGGTACGGTGCTATCGTCCTGCAATCGGAGTGAACGGCGTGGGACAAAAAGTGCTGAACAACCTGATTTACGACGGACCTCACACGGCGATTTTGTTGAGCGGCAACGGGCACTCGGTTTTGCGAAATGAGGTTCATCACGTCTGCAAAGACACGGGCGATGTGGGTGCGTTCTATATGGGGCGTGACTGGACGATGCGCGGCAACAAAATTGCCGGAAATTATTTTCATCATCTCGGCGGCTTTAAAGGAGAGGGCTTCACCGACGCAATGGGGGTGTATCTGGATGACGCCGCAAGTGGTTCAACCGTT
>JACMPS010000352.1 GCA_014377395.1 Chthonomonadaceae bacterium | reverse complement strand
GCTGTCATGCAAGCCATGGCAACGGTCTTCTGCAATAAGTATGCGGAGGGCTACCCCGGTAAACGCTACTACGAGGGAAATGAACTTGTTGGCGGCATCGAATCGCTTGCAATCGAACGCGCCAAGAAACTCTTTGGGGCGGATCACGCCAATGTTCAGCCTTACTCTGGTTCTCCCGCCAATCTCGCCGTTTATTTTGCCCTGATGAAACCCGGTGAAACCGTCATGGGAATGCACCTCCAGAGCGGCGGACACCTGACGCACGGCTATAAACTCAACTTTAGCGGCACGTATTATCGCTCGGTTCCCTACGGCTACCACGTCGCACAGGGCGTCACGGGAATGAACCCGGACACGCAACAAATTGATTATGATGTTTTGATGGAAATCGCAAAGCGAGAACGCCCCAACGTCATCTACGCTGGCGGAACGGCTTACCCACGCTCCTGGGATTTTGCGAAATTTCGTGAGATCGCAGATGAGGTGGGAGCCTACCTTGTTGCCGACATCGCTCATATCAACGGATTAATCGTCGGAAAAGTTCACCCCGATCCGGTTCCCCATGTCGATGTCGTGACTTCTACATCCCATAAGGCGATTCGAGGTCCGCGCGGCGGCTTTATTCTCTGCAAAGACCGCACCATGATGGACAATCCCAACGAGACGCTGGCGGATCGAATTGATAAGGCAATTATTCCCGGCTTGCAGGGCGGGCCTCATGTCAACACGATGGCGGCACTCGCGGTCTGCTTTAAGGAAGCAATGGGCGAAGACTTTCGGATGTACGCAGCGCAAATCGTCAAAAACGCAAAGGCACTCGCTTCTGCATTGATGGAGCGCGGCTTTACGTTGGTCACGGGCGGAACCGACAACCACCTGATTCTGATGGACGTGGCAAAATCAAAAGGAATCGCGGGCAAGGCGTTTGCAAAAGCCCTTTACACCGCCGGGTTGGAAACGAACTTCAACACGGTTCCCAATGATCCACGTCCGCCGATCTCTCCGAGCGGTCTCCGCGTTGGAACGCCCGCCGTCACCTCACGCGGTTTTAAAGAGCCGGAAATGGTGTTGATTGCCGATTGGATGGAGCGTACCGCAAAAGCCCGCGTCGCAACGGGTGGCAAGTTCTATGGCAAAGACAAGGACGGCTCCGAGTATCGTTTCGATGATCGGCAGTTGCTGGCGATCCGCGCCGAAGTGCTGGACTTGTGCAATAGCGGACGTTTTCCCATTCCGGGAATTGATGTGTAGTCATCAAGGAAGTTTGCCCTTACGTCCAAATTAGCCCTCGCCCTAATCTTGTCCACTCACCCTCCCCCTGATGCAAGGGGGAGGTTAGGAGGGGGTTGAAGATCCTCTGCTTTTGTCCTCAGGACTACCGGCGTAGCAACCCTCGGCGAATTTATTCCGCCGGGTTTGGTCGCTTGTACCTCTCTGTGTCTCCGTGCTCTCTAGCGTAGCGGGTGGTAGACTCTACTTGCGTGTTACCAAAAATCCTGCAAATCATTCTGAACAAATCATTGTCTACGCCGTCTACCTTTGCATCCACAAATGAAAGGTGCGACGATGAAAACTATAAAAGTAAGTTTGATGTTGATGGGTTTGCTGGTAGGAGGATTGATGACCTCCTCGCTCGAAGCACGGGCGCAGAAAGTGCCGGGAGCACCCACTGCAAATGGGGCGGCAGACCGTCAGGAAGACCGGAAAGAGCGACGTAAACTCGACCTTGACCTTTCCAAAGATCAGAAGGCTAAGATGAAAACGATTCGGGCAGAGTACAAGCCCAAAATCAAAGCCCTCCGTGCTGATACAACGCTGACCCCCAAACAAAAGCGCGAACAACTCAAGGCACTCATGCTGGATCAACGCAAAGCGACAAACGCAATTTTGACGCCGGAGCAACGCACTAAGCTCGCGGATTCTCACAAAGGCGGGAAACACCGGACAGACGGCATGAAGCGTCTGAGACCCGGCAAGTAATTTCGGTGATATAAGTAGAAAAGAGAGCAACACCAAAATGTTGCTCTCTTTTTGATTTCTGGGGTAGGGTAAACTATCTCTATGCCGAAACTCAGCGATATTTTCGGGCAGGAGGCAGCAGTTCGTGTGTTGCGCCGTGCCCTGACCCATGATTGCCTTGCGGGAACCTACCTTTTTGTTGGACAGGCAGGAAGCGGTAAGAACGCGATTTCGCTCTCCTTTGCACAGGCGGCGGCTTGCCTTACGCCAGAACTTAATCCGTTTGATGCGTGTGGAAACTGTTCCTCTTGTCTTCGTTTTGTAAAGGGGACACAGCCGGAAATCGTTCGGATCGCACCCGCAGGAGACAGCACCCAAATCTGGCAGTTCTGGACACGCGATAACAAGCCCCCCGCCACGCTTTCCCTCACGCTGAATTATGCCCCGATTATTGGAAAAAGGCGCGTGTATCTGATCGAGCAAGCCGATACCCTCACCGAGTCCGCCGCCAACAGTCTCCTCAAAGTGCTGGAGGAGCCACCGCCTTACGCCCTCTTTCTGCTGATGGCGACCCACCCGGCGCGAGTTCTGCCGACAATCGTGTCTCGAAGCCAGACCGTTTTGATCCGTGTTGCCGCCCGTGAAGATTTGACTCGTTTTCTCGAAAGCACTCATGCTCTCACCCATGCCGAAGCCACATTGCTGACCGATTATTCCGGGGGGCTAATCGGTGAAGCCGTCACCCTTTCTACAAATCCCGCCATGCGTGAAGAAATCTCAAAGATTCTGGACTTTGCGGAAACCATTCCCGGTGCGCCCCGTGTTCGCGCCCTGAAGCTCGCGGAGAACCTTCGCAAACTCGCCACCGGAACCAAAGCCCTTGCGGGATTGGAACAAAAAACCGCATCGAGTGATGCTGAACCCGAAGACGCCGCCACCGCAAAAGAACGCGCCGGACGCGGACAACTCACCGCCGTTCTTCGCATTCTAATTTTGTTTTATCGTGATCTGCTCACCCTTCGTGCCGCTTCCGAATCGCCTTCTTTATCAAATTTCTCAGAGCAAAAAGAGGAAACTCGTCTGATCAATGGCGACCGCGTGACCTCTCTTTCCCGCCTCTCACAAAAGGGATCTGTCGAGCGGTGGATGAACAGCGTGGACGCTTTTTTGCTGGCATGGCGAAGATTGGAAGCCAACGCCAACGTGAATCTCGTCACCGAATCCCTCCTTATGTCACTGGTTAGCGAGACCGGGCAATAAACCCTGCGGCTTTCCGTCCCATAAGACCGATAATCCGGGAAGGACTGAAGCCCTGCTCCGGTGAACTATAAACTCATCTCACGCAAAGACACAAAGGCGCAAAGCACCGGGAAGGAAGATAAAGAGTTGAGGGCATTTGTATCCGCTCCCCTCTCCCGGATTTTGGGGGAGGAGTCCTGGGGGCTTCCTCCGTGTCTCTAACAAAGTGGCGGTGCGTAACGTGAGTGGTAGAGACGTTGCTCTCTGCGCCTCAATAGATTCGCATTTGGAAGATAAGAAAGAACTTGTTTTATGTATCGTGGAATCATTGAAACCTATCGGGCGATGTTGCCCGTCTCCGAGAAAACACCCGTAATTTCCCTTTGCGAAGGAAATACCCCCCTCATTGCCCTACCGCGACTTTCGAAAGCCATTAGTCCGCTCCTCACGATTTACGCGAAGTTCGAAGGCTTAAATCCTACGGGTTCCTTTAAGGATCGGGGCATGACGATGGCGGTCTCGAAGGCGTGTGAGGAAGGGGCGGAAGCGATTATGTGCGCCTCGACGGGAAACACTTCGGCGGCGGCGGCGGCGTATGCGGCACGGGCGGGCATTAACTGCTTTGTGTTGATCCCGCAGGGCAAAATCGCACTCGGCAAACTGTCTCAGGCACTCATTCACGGCGCAAAGGTGCTTTCGATTGAGGGCAATTTCGACACCGCCCTGCAACTCGTGCGTCAGATTTGCGAGACGCAACCAATTGCTCTTGTCAACTCCGTGAACCCATTTCGCCTTGAAGGGCAAAAGACAGCCGCCTACGAAATTTGTGAAGCCCTCGATAATAATGCCCCTCATTATCACGCGCTTCCCGTCGGAAATGCGGGCAACATCACGGCGTACTGGAAGGGATTCAAGGAGTGGAAAGCCGCCGGGAAATCCTCACGCTTACCAAAAATGCTTGGGTTTCAGGCGGCGGGTGCGGCTCCCCTTGTCACCGGAATCCGGGTAGAACACCCTGAAACCGTAGCAACGGCAATTCGGATCGGCAACCCTGCGAGTTGGGAAGGGGCGATCTCTGCAAGGGACGAGTCAGGCGGACTGATTGAAAGCGTGACCGACGAAGAAATTCTGGAGGCGTATCGC
>JACMPS010000351.1 GCA_014377395.1 Chthonomonadaceae bacterium | reverse complement strand
GCTTCCGCTCGACTTGCATTTCTTAGGCACGTCGCAAGCGTTCGTCCTGAGCCAGGATCAAACTCTCCATCAAAATTGCGCCCCAATTAAGGAACGCCACGATACGAGAACCTCTCACCAACACACGGCAAGAGGATTTTTCTTTTGTTTTTGTACCTGAACTCAGATTGACTGCGTTTGCAGTCAAACGAATTTCATCAAATATAATACGCACATGATGTCACTCATACACCACACACGACTCTCAAGGATCAACAGTATCAAGACATTTACCTGTGCAAATCTCTCGACTTTTGCTCGTCTTCGGTTTCGATTTCTCGTCCCCGCTCCAGAAGCCTCAGTAGTATACAGCAGGGTCTTCGACTTGTCAAGAGCGATTGGAAAATTTCTTTTTCACTCTTAATTCACCGCGATTTCCGCGCCGCTTCAACTTGAAGCCTGACAAGTATACGCCCCGTTTGCTCAGGAGTCAAGGGCGTTTCCAAAAAAAGATGACTCTCGGTCATTTTTCGCACTTGGCGCTTATATTCCCTATTGCATTGACATTTTCGATGCCCTTTGCTACACTTTCCTTATAGAAGAGTGGCTGGTGAAATTTCGCGGTATTTTCTCGTTGCGCTCAGTTGCTCTCACTCCATTCATTCCGAGGCTTTTCAATGAACACCGATACTCTCGACAGTGCCACATCGCCTTCACCTATTGCCCCCGCATATATCGTGGGGGGGACGCTTCACCCCGACAGCCCTCGCTACCTCGAACGCAAAGCGGACAAGCACCTTTATGACGCCCTGCTCCGGCATGACTTTTGCTATGTCCTCAACACCCGACAAATGGGCAAATCCTCCCTCATGGCGAAAACCGCACAACGCCTCACCCTCGCAGGTCGCCGCGTCGCCATTCTCGATCTCACCGCCCTCGGTCTCAACCTCTCCCCGGAGCAATGGTATCTCGGCTTGCTTACCACCCTCGCCAACCGCCTCGGAAAGCGCAAAGAGGCACTCGCCTTCTGGAAAGACAGAAGCGGTCTTTCTCCCCTCCAACGATTTCTCGAAGCCATCGTCGAGATCGCCCTTCCCGATCCCCCCGGTCATGAGGGCGAAGGGCTGACTATCTTCCTTGATGAGATCGATGCCCTGCGCTCGCTCCCTTTCTCCGGGGACGAACTCATCATCGGCATCCGCCATCTCTACAATCTCCGTGCCGAAGACCCCGCCCTGTCGCGTCTTTCGTTTTGTATTCTCGGTGTCGCCGCCCCCTCCGATCTTGTCGAGGACACGCGGGTCTCACCCTTCAACATCGGGCAACGCATCAAACTCGACGACTTCACCCCTGAAGAAGCCGCCCCTCTCGTGGACGGTCTGGGCATCAACGGCACGGCACTGCTCGCCCGTATCTTGTACTGGACGGGCGGACACCCCTTTCTCACTCAGAGGCTTTGCTTTGAGACCACCCAACGCCTCACAAGCGGTACGCAACTTCCCACGCCCGACACGATTGATACCCTCGTGCGCGAACTCTACCTCAGCAACCGGGCGAAAGAGAGTGATGACAACCTCGCCTTTGTGCGAAACCGGCTTCTCCATTCCGAAGGAGACAGGGCGGCGGCACTCACGCTTTACGAGCGGGTGCGAAGGGGCAAGGTGGTTCCCGACGCCGAAACCGATCCGCTTTGCTCCTTGCTGAAACTCTCCGGGATCGCAAAGGCGGAGGGGGCAAGGCTTGTGGTTCGCAACCGCCTTTACCGGGAGGCATTTGATCACAAGTGGATCATTGAGCAGATGCCCGACGCCGAGTTGCAACGGCAAAAGAGTGCGTACCGAAAAGGAATGTGGCGGGCGGCACTTGTGGGAAGCGCGATTTCAATAGTGCTGGTCGGGCTCACCATCAGCAACGTCCTCAATGCGAGACGCGCCTATGCCTCTACTGAAGAGGTGTCACGTCAGCGGGAAACCGCTCTTACCTCCGCCAAAGAAGCCGACATTCAGCGCAATGCCGCGCTTCTCTCAGGCGCGGAAGCAACCCGTCAACGAAACGCAGCAATTACCTCAAGTCAACAGGCGATCAACTCTCGAACTCTGGCAGACCGGAAAACACAGGAAGCCCTTCGACAAAGGAGTGCCGCAAGCGAAAGCGCACGTAAAGAAAAACTAGCCTCCCTGGAAGCAAATCAGCAACGCAATAAGGCTCTCCTCAATGAGCAAACTTCCATTCAAAGCCTCAAAAAACTAAACGAAACTTACGGTAAACTCAATAACGCGGAAGTAAAAGCGAAACAAGAAGCTCGAACGGCTTATTTTTCCTCCCTCAATCTCTTCCCCCGCGATTGGACAGTACAAAACATTCGCCGCATTTCAGACACGCTGGAAAGCACTCCCTTTCTCTCCGAAGGTGGCTTTGAATGGGGATACTGGAACCGTCTTTGCCACCTCGATCTCAAGACACTGGACACGGGTACTTCCGATGACAACTCAGTCGCTTTTTCTCCTGATGGCAAGTGGGTTGTCGCCGGGGGAGCCAACAAAAGTGCCATCGTCTGGAACGCGCCGTCAGGTAGAAAACGATTGGTCTTGACACCTACAGAGGGAGAAGTCACCTCCGTTGCCGTGTCACCGGACGGAAAGCGTATCGTGACAGGCGACACAAAAGGCGTTGCAATCGTTTGGGACTCAGGCACAGGCAAAAGATTACTGACCCTTAGAGGACATAATGACTCAATTAGGACGGTCGCCTGTTCCCCGGACGGACAACAAATTGCGACAGGCGGCGACGACAAAAAACTAGTTGTGTGGGATGCACAAACCGGAAAGTCGGCTCACCCTGCTTTCAAACACCCCGGCACTATTGATGCCGTAGCCTTTTCCCCGGACAGCAAGCAAGTCGCAACGGGTTGTCGTGATTTCAAAACCCGAATCTGGGAGGTCTCCACAGGCGAAGTCGTCCGTACACTCGCAGGGCATGGGTGGTTTATTTGTGGTGTTGTCTTTTCACACGACGGCAAGCAACTTGTCACTGCCAGCGGGGACAATAATGCGGTTGTCTGGAACGTGAAAACCGGAGAGCCGATCACTTACTTTCGCGGACATCGCAACCAGGTGACTCATGCCACCTACACGGCGGACGGCAAATCCGTGATCACCTGTGGCCTGGACAACGCCGCAATCGTCTGGAATCCCTTTACGGGCAAGGAATCGTTTCGCTTTCGGGGACATATCGCCGGAGTCAGTTCAGTTGCCGTTTCACCCGATGGGGCTTATGTCGCCACCGTCAGCCGCGACAAAACCGCCCGTATCTGGGACGCCACAGGGGATCATGTCGCTCTCAGATTAAACCATAAATGGGGCGTGACAGCCGCTTCTTTCTCCTCTGACGGCAACACACTTGTGACGGGAGGTCTCGACAAAACCGTGCGAGTTTGGGATGCCCGTACAGGTCGCTCGATCCACACGCTTGAAGGACACACCGATTTTGTGATCGGTTCCGCTTTTTTACCGGACAACAGACGCGCCCTCACTGTTAGCAGAGACGGAACCGCAAAATTGTGGGACGTAAAAAAAGGTACCCTCCTCAAAACTTTTGCCGAACACAAAAATGCAATCAATGCCGTCGCTGTCTCGCCAAACGGCAAACTTTTTGCGACGGCGGGCTGGGATAAGCAAGTGCTTGTCTGGGAGGTCGGAAAAGATCATTCGCTTTACTCGATCCCCTACGAATTCGGGCTGAAAACGATTGCCTTTTCACATGGCGGTTCTCTTTTCGTTACTGGAGATGAGGGCGGGAATGTCATTGTTCGTGAAGTCGCTACCGGAAAAGAGCAGTATCGGCTTGTCGGTCACACAAAACCCGTGCGCGGCGTGAACTTCTCCTCGGACGATAAGTTCATTGTTACGGGAAGCGCGGATACCACCGTCAAAATCTGGGATGCACAAACACATGGCTTGATCCGTTCAATCAACGCACATCAAATCGTCGTCACCTCCGCCGCTTTTTCCCCTGACGGTAAGCGGCTCCTTACCGCAGGCTACGACAATCTCGCAAAAATCTGGGATACGGCAACAGGGATCGAACTCCTTGCACTCGACGGACACGCCAATGTCGTGGAAGGCGCGGTTTTTACGCAGGACGGCAAACGAATCGTTACCTTTTCTCAAGATCACACCGCGATGCTCTGGTCAAGCGAGGGCAAATCAAGGCAACCTATTCTCAAGCCTTCGATTGCCGCAACCCGATGACTGTTTTCTGACCAGGGGTTTTCGACTCCCGAAAGAGAGAATGTATGTAGGGTAAATTAGACAGATAGAAAAGGAAGAAATGCAATGAACCTTTTAGAAGAGTGATTCCCGGACGCCGGGGTCAGATTGGAGCGAGTCAACGGAATAACGATTTGGGAGGCACATCCCGTTTTGCTTCATCAGGAGATGATTTTTAAGATTCAGACTTCGCTCAAGCCCGTTCATAAGGACGCAGGAGGGTGCGGTTGCTTTCACTACGCCGACCTCTCGATGCGCTTTCCCGACGGCTCCGACAAACGGCCCCGATATTGCGATTTTCTGCGAACGTCCCGAACAGAACGACGAGGCGGTTACTGCGTTGCCCGATGCCGTGATCGAAGTGATCTCAAAAGGCTACAGAGCCAGAGATTATGTCATCGGGCTTCCCTTTTATCTCACTCAGGGGATCAAGGACATCGTTGTTTTCAATCCTTACACAAACGAAGTGCTTCACTGCCGTCCAAGCGGATACCGCAAAACCCACGAGTCGCCTGTTGAATTGACACTGATCCGCGGGTGCACCGTAACCGTATAATCCGGGTAAACTAACGCTATGGCGGCACGAGACAAATACCACAATGCAGTCAGAAACGCACTGATCAAAGAGGGGTGAACGATTACTCATGATCCCTACCGTATTTCGATTGGGTCAACCGATGTACAGGTAGACCTCGG
>JACMPS010000350.1 GCA_014377395.1 Chthonomonadaceae bacterium | reverse complement strand
GGGGACGGGTTGCGAAAACGCTACGCCGAAACGATTGCGGGAGGAGCCTTGCCTGAAAAAATCTGGGGGAGTGGCGGCGTCAAACATCTCGCAAAAGGTGCGCGTTATCAGGGGCAACCCGTCATGCTCACCGAAGTCGGTGGATTTCTGATGACGCCCGACTTGCCCCCTGAGAAATGGGATCGGCTTTATCAGTTCTATGGTTCCTGCTCAACGCCGGAAGAACTGCTGGAGCAGTACCGCGATCTCATGGAAGGTCTCGCCTCTCTTCCTTTTGTGTCGGGCTTCTGCTACACGCAATTGACCGACATTGAACAGGAGATCAATGGCTTGCTGACCTATGACCGCAAGCCGAAAGTCGCCCCGGAACTGGTTGCCGAAATTCACGCTCGCTATTTCGGAAAGGCAAAGGGCTCGGAGTAAAGCGTTCATGTTTCTTGCGCCATATTTCACGGGGGCGATGATTGCCCCCGTGAATATGATTGCAAACAGGGCACTTTTACACTTATCCGTGAAACCGTCCGCAGAGTGATTCTTTTTCGTGAAGTCGTTTTGGTGAGATCATTACGGGTTCAGAGTGCCTCTGAATCGGACAAAAACAGAGACCTTTCGGTAAGTGTGCGCGATAGCCTCCCCCTTTTCTCGCCCCAGCACGCTTACGACTTTGGAGAGACTGTCGGAGGTCAGACCGTTGGGGGCGATCACAGTGACTTGAATGCGGTCAGTGAGTGCTTCACCTGTGCGGGGATCCACGAGGTGCGAATATCGGAGTCCGCCGATTTCCACAAATTGCTCTGTGTCGCCGGAGGTAGAGATCGCTCTATTGGCGAAAAAGAGGAGGGGCGTCTGCGGGGTTGTCGTGGCGTTCACTACTCCGATCTTCCAGCCCGTTTCATGGGGGGGCGGGTTGCTGACAACAATGTCGCCGCCCGCCTCCACCAGAGCGCAGGTGATCCCGTAATGCCGTAACACCTTTTGAGCACAATCATCGGCATAGCCTTTGCCAATGCCGCCCAGATCGAGTTTCATGCCGGAAACCAGAAGACGCACGGTGCGTTTTCGTGCATCCAATCTCATTTTGCGCCAGCCAACCCGTGTGCGGGCAAGGGCGATTTCTTCGGGCAGGGGCAAAACATGGGTCTTGCGAGACTGACGCCAAAGAGCAATCACGGGTCCGCAGGTCACATCAAAGGCTCCGTCGCTTTGTTTTGCCACTTTTTGTGCATACTGTAGTACCGTAAACAAATCGCGGCTCACCCGAACAGGTGCACCTCCTGCTTTTGAACAAAGCCGCATCAGCTCACTATCAAGGCGATAGTCGCTCATAATCGTATCGAGTTCCGCAAACCGCTTGAATGCGGCGGTGCAAGCGCGTTCTGCCGTCAGCTTGTTGGGAGCATAAACCACAATCCGAACATCTACCCCCATGTGGTACTCGGTGTACGTGTATCGGGCAAGAGAAGGCACATCGGCACAACAGAGACTTATCGCCGGAAACCATAGGGCGATGAAAACACCGAAAAAAAGGAAACTCCGCACGTTGGAACCTCGCATTTTGTTGACTATCCGATCCAAAAAATCCCGCTCAGGCGGGCGGGCAAACTTCTTAAGGGCAGTGAAGATAGGAACCAACCTGCTTTTCTGTATTATACCGCTTGCGCTGGGTGTGCCGTCTGCCTTGCCCGCCTTGCAACGAAAACCTGAAACGGTCTCCGCGATAAAACAGAAACGTTCCCCCATGCCGATCAGGACAACACCTCTCAAGTCCTATTCCCAAACGATATCGGGATCGGTGGTAAAAATCGAAATGGTTGCGATTACGCCTACTAGTCTTACAAGTGGAGGTAAAAAGGGAAGTGTTAAACCCTACTGGATCGCGAACACGGAAACAACCTGGGAGGCATTCGACACCTTTCTCATGAGTGGAACGCCCTCGGTGGCTTATGACCAGACCGACTATCCTGCCGACGCCATTGCACACCCCAGCAAATCCTACATCCTGCCTGACCTAGGCTGGGGGCATCACGGCTTTCCGGTGATCAATGTCAGTTCTCTCTCCGTCACCATGTTCTGCCGATGGCTTTCCGCTCAAACCGGGAAGAAGTATCGCTTGCCAACGGAAATGGAATGGGAGTATGCCTGTCGTGCGGGTACTTCGTCAAAACCCCTCTCGTCCTCTCAACTGGACAAAGTGGCGTGGTACGCCGCCAATAGTGCTGGCAAAACGCACCCGGTTGCGAAAAAACAACCCAACGCCCTGAAACTGTACGATATGCAGGGCAATGTGGGAGAGTGGGTAACGGATCAGAAGGGCAAGCCTGTGTTGTGTGGGGGAATTTTTACGGACAAGGCAGACAGACTTTTGCCCACAATGCGCCGTCGTTTTTCCCCGGAGTGGCAGGCGACTGACCCGCAACTTCCGAAAAGTCGGTGGTGGCTTGCCGATGGCAACTTTGTCGGATTTCGCATTGTCTGCGAACCCTAAACCGAAGGTTTTTGAGATTAAAAAGGTTTTGTAGCGTCTCTCATTTTTGTGGAGACGCATCAAAGAGGCTGAAAGGGAAAGTTCGATGACCGATTCTAAACAACTACAGTCCACGTCCTCATCACGGCGTGAGTTTCTTCAGACCACAACAGCAACCGGAGCGGCACTACTCGCTACCGGAAACTATGCTTTTGCACAGGGATCGGAGCGCATCAAGGTGGGGCTTATCGGATGCGGAGGACGCGGTACGGGTGCTGCCGCAGACACCCTTGCAGGCGATCCCAGCGTTGTTCTGACTTCGATGGGCGACGTTTTCAAGTCGCAACTGGACAGTAGCCTTAAAACATTGAAGGCTCAAGAGGGCATCGGTGCGCGGGTAGACGTGAAGCCGGAGATGCAGTTTGTGGGGCTGGATGCCTACCTCAAAGTGATCCAGAGCGGAGTCGATGTCGTCTTGCTGACAGCTCCTCCCGGTTTTCGCCCTCAACACATCAAGGCAGCAGCAGCGGCGGGCAAACATATCTTTGCGGAAAAACCGATGGGAACCGATGCGGCAGGAGTGCGTTCCGCGCTCGAGGCGGTCAAAGCCGCGCAATCAAAAGGGAAATGTTTTGTCTCTGGATTCTGTTACCGCTACAGTTTTCCGCATCGTGCCTTTTACAAACGTCTCCATGAGGGAGCTATTGGTTCAGTGCGCCATGTCCATGCCACCTATTTGACGGGGCCTGTCAAGCCTATGCCCCCCGCATCAGCACGTCCGGCAGGGATGAGCGACACCGAATGGCAGATACGCAACTGGTATAATTTTGTCTGGCTTTCGGGAGATGGTTTAATCGAGCAGGCTTGCCACAGCATAGACAAAATCCTATGGGCAATGAAGGACACACCTCCGGTGCGTTGCGTCGCGACAGGTGGGCGGGACACTCCCAACAACGAGGGGAATATCTTTGACCACATTGATGTCTTTTACGAATTTGCGGACGGCACACGGGCGACGATGGCACAACGGCAAATCCCGAACTGTTCTCACAATGACAACACCGACTACGTGATCGGTGCAAAGGGAACCGGAACCGTCCATTTCGCCGATACTGACATGAGCGGCGAGACAAAATGGAAGTATGAAGGTCCTAAAACGAGTATGTATCAAATCGAGCATAAGGAAATGTATGCCGCCATACGCCAGGGCAAAACGATCAACGATGCGGAACGGATGGCGCGTAGCACCCTTGCCGGATTGATGGGACGAATGGCAGCCTACACTGGTGACAGTATCACCTGGGAACAAATGCTGACTTCCAAAGAAAATCTGTTTCCTGTGTCTCTGGACTGGAACGCTTCTCTTGCCGTTGCGCCGATGGCGGTTCCCGGCAAAACCGTTTTTGTCTGACTTACAAAAGCCCGGAAATGGAAATCCGAAGAACAGGCTATAAACGCCAAAAGGTAAACGCATGACATCACCCATCAGTCGCCGCCACTTTCTTGCACAAACTTCCGGCGCGGCACTCGCTCTTAACTCCGCACACGAAACCGCTCAGGCACAGCCAGTCGCTTCCGCCCCCAAAAAAGCCTGCCTGTTCGGGATGTTGCCGACTACTCTTGATCTCGAAACGCGATTTAAACTAGCACGTGACGTTGGTTTCGTGGGCGTGGAAGCCGACCCAACCGATCTGGTGACGGCGGATAAAATGCGGGCGGCGGCAGAAAAAGCCGGAATCCACATCCACTCGGTGATTTACGGCGGCTGGAGTCCTCCACTTTCCGCACCCGACCCTGCCGACGCAAAACAAAGCCTCAAAAATGCGGAAGCCGCGATTCGTTGCGCGGAGCATTATGGGGCAGACACAATCCTGCTCGTTCCCGCCGTTGTCAATGCCCAGACTCGCTACGTGGATGCCTACAAACGTTCGCACAAAGCCATCGAGCACCTGATTCCGATTGCGGAGGCGTGTAAGATCACGATTTGTCTTGAAGAGGTCTGGAACAATTTTCTGCTCAGTCCAATGGAATTTGCAACGTTTGTGGATTCGTTTCATAGCCCCTACGTTCAGGCTTATTTCGATGTGGGGAACGTGGTTTTGTTTGCCTGGCCCGAAGATTGGATTCGCACCCTCGGCAAACGGATTCGTAAGGTACATCTGAAGGATTTCAAGGGAGGTCCGGGACTTTTCGGCGGGGTAAACGGACACTTCGCCAATTTGCGTGAGGGTAGCATCAACTGGCCCGAAGTGCGCCGAGCCTTCCGTGAAGTGAATTATTCAGGCTACATGACAACGGAACTTGGCGGCGGCGATGAGGCTTATCTGCGGGACGTGAGCGCACGTTTCGACAAGATTCTGGAGGGGGTTTAGGGCATCTCAGGAGGATGCCAGCATTCTCCCAACGAGACTGAGAAAATCTCAATGTTGTCTGAGAAGGTGTTGGAGAATTCTATACTTCGGGGTCAAAACAGAAGGGATCACGCCGCATCCCTGTTCGCGATTGGATTGGCGCATAATGGCGAAGCCGCCCTCAGCGAATTGATTCTGCCGGATTCGCGAGAAGCATTACTTCTTCAATACTTCTCAGAGAGCAGGGGTTTTTTGCGGTGATTTGAGTTCTTGAGACTGAGCCGCCTCCAACTTTTTACGCCAATCTGAGCGATTAGGAGATTTCTTTACACACATCTTCCAGACCTCGACGGCGTTGTGCCATTCGCCCTGAGCCTCATACAATTGAGCCAGCTGTTCAAGCAACTCAAGACGATTCGGTTCACGCCCGATCCGCATTTTGAGTTGAGCGAGACCCTGTCGGTAATTTCTTTCATTCTCAAATCGTTCGAGCAATACAAAGGTTTCCGACGATCTTCCCTGAAGCATCAGACTACGAACCAGTGCAAACTGCGACCTTTCGTCTTTCGGATTCGCTTCGAGTGCCTGACGAAACATTGCCTCCGCCTGCGCGTACTTTTTTTCAATCAGAAAGAGTTGCCCCAATTGATAGCAGGGTTCGTAGACGCGGGGGGTTCCCGTCAGCAAACTGACTGCCGTTCGCAAAAGAGGTTCCGCTCCCAAAAAGTCGCCTGAACTTTTCGCCGATTGCACCGCGATGATTCCCATTTCCGTCAGAGCCGCTCCACTTCGCCGATCTAGTTGCACGGTCCTTAAGATCGCCTCTTTTGCATGGGGCAAGTCACCCCCGGCACGATAAGCCTGTGCCAGATGAAGCCAGAACCGCCCCTGCTTCTCGTCCAGTTGTGTTGCTTTCAAGGCACTCGCGATTGCCTCTTCGCTTTTTTTTCGTTGTAGTGAGGCTTCTCCTACCCCGTCCCAGGCTTCCGCATTTTGTGGATCGCTTTTGGTGGCTTGCAAATAAGCATCCAGTGCTTTTTCCCAAAGCCCTCCCCTTGCGTAAACACTTCCGAGTGCTACCAGTGAGGAGGATTTTCCAGCAGCAAACTGGACGGCTTTCTGCGCCGCATCTAGGGCAACTTCACCGTCGTCGGCACTCATGGCAACCCGGCAAGCCCCCAACCACGCCTCTGTATGTTCGGGAGCGAGACGAGCGGCGGCAAGATAGGAATTGACAGCCTCTCCCTTGAAACCCTGACTTTCAAGACGTTGCGCGAGTTCGAAAAAAGCCTTTTCATCTTCTGGGTGCTGAACGGTGTAGGTGACGAGATCGGGCGTCTCGATTCGGTGAAGACGCCATTGTTGACCGGAAGAGGAGAAAAACCACCCTGTGCCTATAATGCAAAGTGCCAGAGCCGATAGAATGATTTTGCGTTTCGTTTTAGAGGTTATTTTTTTAAGTTTCACGAAAGACGCTCTCCTTCCACTCTTTTCGTATCGCTTGAAAGGCAAACGTGAAAGGACAAAAGATAAGGGGGCTAAAGCAAGATCAGGGCTTGCCGGAGCCTTCCTGCAAAGTTAGCCAACGATCCAAATTCGGAAGATCAAACCGCTCCGTCTGTCCAGCAGGCCAGTGCACTTTCAGCGAAACCGGGCGATTCCAGGCACCCAACCCGAAAATCGTTCGAGGATCACAAGCACTCAGGTAACTCCGCCCCGTCCTGACCTCCTGCACAATCCGGCGACTTCCTGCTTCAAGTGTCAACCGCGCTCCGATCCCGTCACGGTTGCTCTTTTTGCCCATGAGTTTGATGCCGAGCCAATGATTGGAAAGCGACTCATTGTGGAGTAACAAGGGTTTTCCTTCAATATCAACCATCAATACATCCACTTTGCCGTCATTGTCGTAATCGCCCGACGCAAGACCACGCCCGACGATTGGCGTTGAAAAAGCGGGTCCGCAAGAGGAAGAAACCTCCGCAAAGGTCCCGTCCCCCTTATTCCAGAAGCATTGCGGCGTTTGTGCGTAGGTCACGGGAGGGTGATAACGTTGAATCGTATCCTGCACATGACCGTTTGCAATCATCAGATCGAGCCAGCCGTCATTGTCGAAATCCTGTAACAGCACCCCGAAACCGAGGTGGGTTTTCGTTTGCGCTCCCACACCCACCCCAAAACTATTAAAACGAAATTGCCCTTCGCCTTCGTTATGGTAGACGGCTTTGGCTTGATCCTGAAACGTCGTCACCACAAGATCAAGCCGCCCGTCTCCGTCATAATCCCCGGCATCAACGCCCATACCCGCCTGTGGAGCTCCGTCTGCGTCGTAAGCGGTTCCACTTTGCACGGCGATATTGGTAAAATGAGGGGTGAACGCTCCGCCGACACTTTTGCCGTCATTTTGCCAGAGATCGGCGGGGGTTCCGTCGTTGGCAACGTAGAGATCGGGCTTGCCGTCCTCATTGAAGTCAGCAGCAATCACGCCTAAATTGTTGCCGTGTCCCCCTGAAAATCCCCATGCCACTGTCACGTCTCGAAATCGTTTTCCCTCATTGTGAAACACCGTAAGCGTCTGCGGTTCATAATAAAACGGAGGGCAAGCCGCTTGAATTCCCTCATAGGCGCAAGTTCTCAGCGTTTTTGGAGTGAAGGTCACATAGTGGCAAACCACCAGGTCGAGTCTGCCATCGTTGTCAAGATCCGTAAAAGTAGCACTTGTCGCCCAATCATAAGGGTGTCGCGACTGCAAACCGTATTGCAAGGTTACGTCCTCGAAATGCCCTTGTTTGTTGTGATAGAGAACGTTGCGTCCAAACCCGGTCAATAAAATATCGGGAGAGCCATCATTGTCATAATCGGCAACCGCGCACCCCAGAAAAGTCCCTGTCGCTGTCAATCCTACTTTGTCGGTGACATCCTCGAAAGTGCCGTCGTGTCGGTTCCGATAAAGCGCACAACGCGGTTCCCCCACAAGCAAAATATCCAGAAATCCGTCACTGTCATAATCCAGGAAAGCACAACCGCACCCAGCAGTTTCCAGAATCGTGAGGGGGGATTTTCCTTTATGTCCCAATCGGAAGTGGATTCCTGCCTGTTCCGCTCTGTCGGAAAATCGAACGGGGGAGCTGACGAGAACGGCAGGCACAGGCTCACGGATCGGTTTTACGGGGGGCTTATTCTTACACCCGGCAAAGACGAAAATCAACAAAAATAGAATCGTCATTCCCTGGATTTGTTTCAATGCCTTCAATTTTTGTGATCCATTTTTTTGTGATCTGTTTTGTTAATTGCCACTGAATGAAAACTTGGATCAGCTTGTGGTTGCCCGCCCTCACGAAGCCGATAGCCACCATCGACATTCAAGGGCGAGGTGAATTTTTGTCGTGTTCCGTCCAGCCAGCGAATTTCTAGCGAGTCCACTTTTGTTGTGGTTCCTAATCCAAAGAAAAGACGTGAATCGCTCGACGAAGCGTAACTGGAACCGAGCCGACATTCTGCGAAATAACGCTTCCCTCCCGCCGTGATCCATACAAGGGAACCCGCCCCATCCCGGTTTGTTTTCACGCCCTCCAGTTTCAATTCGATCCAATGATTCGTATCGTGACTTTCATTATGAAAGAGTTCCACTGACTCGTTGACATTGTTCGCCAGCACATCAAGGCGACCATCGTTATCATAATCGCCCACCGCAAGCCCCCGCGTCACACGGGGGTGCGCCATGTCTCCGAGTTCATCCTTCATCGAAACAAATTTGCCGTCTCCCGTATTTCTGAAAAGCAGTTTGGGTTGCTCGTAGGTAACATTCGGTGAGGATTCGGCGACATTCGGATCAATGTGACCGTCTCCCACCACGAGATCACGCCATCCGTCCCGGTCAAAATCCAGAAACGAAACGCCAAAGGCAAGATACGGCAAACTGACTGAGCCAATTCCCGACGCATAGGTATTGTCCTCGAAAAGCCCCGATGCCGTCGCCTTATAAACCGAGTTGGGCTGACCGGAGAAATTCGTCACGATCAGACTTTCCCAGCCCTCATTTGTGTAATCGCCAACTGCGATTCCCATGCCCGCCAGCGTTTTGCCGTCCGCTCCATAAGCCACCCCGGAGACAAGCCCTACCTCCTCAAATCGCCCGTTTCCGAGGTTTTTGTAAAGGTTATTCGGCATTAGATCATTAGCAATATAGAGGTCTTCTTTTCCGTCCTGATTGTAATCTATCCAGGTGACGCCCAGACCCCGCCCCTTAATTTTGTCCAGTCCTGCGCTATGGGTTACATCCGTGAAAGTGCCGTCTCCGTTATTATGATAAAGCGTAGGAATGACCGGCTCATAAACCTCCGGCGAACAGTAACTTTTTTTGTTTTTGGCATTAAAGCAGACTTTGTCGGTGGCGACTGTCCATTTCGTGTAGTGCAAAATGACCAGATCGAGAAAACCATCGCCATCATAATCACCAAATGCGGCAGAAGTGGCATACCGATTTTGCCCGGTTTCACCCACGCCCGCTTTTGCCGTGACATTCAGAAAATGCCCTGCGCCATCATTTTGCAACAGAAAACAGCCATTCAGCCCTGTGATAAAAATGTCGGAAAATCCATCGTTATTAAAATCGCCAATTGCGACTCCCTGTGCGTAACCCTGATCGAAATCCAGACGCGCTTCATGGGTAACATCGGTGAAATGCCCGCCTCCATCATTACGATAAAGGGCGCAGTGAGGACGGGGTGGTTGCCCCTGACTTTGCACGAGCGATCCCGCCTGCACCAGAAACACGTCTGGCAATCCGTCGCGATTGTAATCCAGAAAAGCACAGCCCCCCGGCGTACTTTCGGCATAATAAAAGTTGCCTGTTGCGCCATTGGAAAGCTGAAATCGGATGCCTGCCTCCGAGGTAACATCACGAAAGATTCCGGGAATAGGAGAGGTCGGAGTCAATGAGGAAACGGGAGTCACGGGCTTCGGAGAAGGTATGCTCTGCTTACAGCCTGTTGCCATAAGGAAGGCAGCTAACAGAATTAAAACGAAAAAAGAAGAAAGTTTTGGACGTGGGTTCAAGGTAGTCGCAATCTGTAAAGAAATCATGGCGTTTTGGAGGGGGCAGGGTCTTGCTGTTTCATCAGTTGCTCCGCCTTTTGTAAAGCCGTTGAAATTCGTGCATCTTTTGGTGAAGCCAGAGATGCAGATCGAAGAAAAATAAGGGCTGCCTGTGGTTCGCCGCGTTCGAGTTCCAGAAGACCGAGTTGCAGTTGAATTTCGATATCGTTCGGATTGACAACATAAGACTTCAACAAAACCCTTTCACGGGCGGCAAAATCACTTTCACGCCGGAACGCTTTTTGCGTTTGCAAAGCGGATTCTTTTTGTCCGAGTGTGGTGTAAGCCTGTGCAAGAGAATAAAGAGCTGCGACATTGTGCCGCTTTCGTAAAACCGCTTTTTGCAAAAGAGGAGCCGCCTCTTTCGCTCTCTGTTGTAGGAGGAGCAAACGCCCCAATTCATAGTTCGCATCAGGCAATTCCGGTTGCAATCGCAGTGCCTGACGCAGAAACGTTTCCGCCTGTTTCTGATCTTCGGGAAGGGTGGAGCGACGCGCAAAAAGATAACCAAGCCAGAGATAGGGGGCGGCATGACGCTTATCTTTCTCGATGATGTGCTTTAAAGTCGGTTCCGCCTGTGCATAATTGCCACTGAGCGTCAATACCTTTCCATAAACCAACTGGATTTGTGGATCATCTGGATAGGCTTTGGAGGCGACAGACAGATGCTCGATTGCCGGGGTTGCCTCTGACTTTCGCGCATAGAGAATCCCGAGAGCAAGATGTGCGCGAGAGCAGGTAGGGTCTTGAATGAGTTCCCGTTCCGCGTCTTTCATTGCGGGTTTTTCAAGACCGTTCAACGCCTCGGCTTGAGCCAGACGGCACAGAGCGTGTTCGGCTTTCGGGTCACGTTCCAGAAAAGCCTTCCACCAGCCGATAGACGCCGCAGTTTCACCATTGGCGGTAGCAAGTTCCGCCATCGCTCGATAGGGAGGAGCAAACCGAGCGTCCAGACGGATCGCCTCTTTGTAGGCATCGAGTGCTTCACCCGTCATCTTGACGAGTTCCAGACTTTTGCCTTGATTGTAGGATTGCAGAGCCGGGGAAGGGCGCGTTCGCCACCACCAGAAGCTGGCAACCACCACACCCAGAGCCAAAAGTAGGCTCTGGATGCGACGATTTTTCAGTAAACGAAGCATAGACATACGTTGCTCTAAGGACTACTGGTAGAGAGGACACATATTGGTGACGACATCCGCATCCAAGTTCGGGGTGCCATCACGTCCACCGACATTGACTCCGTCTTCGAAGCCGAAGCCGTTGTAGCGATTAGGAGC
>JACMPS010000349.1 GCA_014377395.1 Chthonomonadaceae bacterium | reverse complement strand
TACCTCTACACTCACGGCAAAATTACGGTGTTGGGAAACGAAAATACGCCTGTTCCCGGCAAGGACATCCCGTTCAGTCAGCTCTCTCGAATCGCCGTGAGCGAAAAGCGTTTGATCGCTGTCGGTACTTATAAAGTGGAAGACTCCTTTTGCGTCGAACTTTATGAAAACACGCCGAAGGGATGGGTGCTTTTACTCGATCTGAATACGTTGTTGCCACCCTATCCCGACTTTAAGTACGCTCCTGGAAGTTTGATGGTGAGCGAGGATATCGCTGTTTTCACGGTTTATCTTTATCAAATCATTACCACTCACACCTCCGAAAGTAACCTTTTCTTCAATCGAAACGGTGTCACAAAGCCCCTGCTGAAAGTGGGGGATATCCTGGACGGAAAAATAATCGAGAGTTTTCTCCTTTCGCGATTCAACGCGGGGTGTCTGGAGATGCTGATCATTTTCAAGGACAAGACAAGCGGTCATTACTCCGCACAGTACCTCCCGAAATAACAAATAAGAGGATACCTGTTTTCCCCGAACCGCCCTTCCCGCAGATTTCCGCTTGACAAAAACCCCGTCTTTCCCTCACAATACAAGGTCAACCTCCCGATACTAATCATTATAAGTCTGAAATGTGTCCGGGCAGGATAAAACCGAACGAATCGAACGAGTGGGGGCGCCGTCCGTCCCGCAGGAGCCTTCTGAACCTATGAGCATCTACCCTTCCCCCGATAAATTGGATACCCAGGAAAGCAAATTTGCCCTCGTCATCCTTGCCGCCAAGCGAGCGCGACAGGTCAAAGATGGAGCGCGAAAACTCATCAATACTCAGTCGCCCAACCCGATCACGGTTGCCCTCGAAGAGATTGCCGCCGGAACCATTATCTCGCGCACCGTCGAAGATGCCACCGTCAACGCTTACAAAGTCGCTCTTCGACCCAACGAACCTACGATTGAAGACATTATCGGAGCGGGCCCCGTGCTTTCACTCGATAACGACTCGATGTCTGCAATGGACGCCTTTCGCAACATGGAACCTGATGGAGACGACGACGATCTGCTCGGTGGCACGGACGATGAAGACATTCGCCCGATAGACGCTCTCGCCGAGTCGCCCGGAATGATGTCCAACATGGACGAAGACGACGAACGCAACGACAACGATACCGAGGACGACAACTAGAAAAAGCAAAAGGTCAGGCGCACTGGAGAAGAGAAAATATTTCCTCTTCTCCCAACTCTGACTTCCGCCTTTTCATTCCTGATTATGAAAATTGTTGGCATAGACCTCGGAACTACAAATTCAGTGATCGCCGTGATGGAGGGACAGGAACCGACCGTAATTACAACGGCGGAAGGCACGCGCACCTGTCCCTCTGTTGTCGGATTCTCTCGCACCGGCGAACGGCTCGTCGGTGTCATGGCACGTCGGCAAGCCATCGCCAACCCCGAACGCACCCTCTCCAGCGTCAAGCGACACATGGGAACCGGGTTTCTTTTCGAGGTAGACAATCGCCAGTACACCCCGCAAGAGATTTCGGCACTGATCTTGCAGAAACTCAAAGCGGACGCTGAAGCCTTTCTCGGCGAGAAAGTACAAAAGGCGGTCATCACCGTTCCCGCCTATTTCACCGACGCCCAGCGACAAGCCACCAAAGACGCGGGAACCATAGCCGGACTGGAAGTCGTGCGGATTATTAACGAACCTACGTCCGCCGCCCTCGCTTACGGTCTTGACAAAGACGTGATGCAGAAAATTCTGGTTTGGGATTTGGGTGGCGGAACCTTCGATGTCTCGATCTTAGAGATTGGTGACGGCGTCTTCGAGACACTCGCCACCTGCGGAGACAACCGGCTCGGAGGAGACGACTGGGACGAGCGAGTGATGAACTGGTTTGCCGAGCAGTTTCAGAAGGAAACCGGGGTTAATCTTGAGCGTGACCGCCCCGCGATGCAACGTCTTAAGGACGCCGCCGAAAAAGCTAAAGTCGAACTCAGCCGCCTGAGCCAGACCAATATCAATTTGCCGTTTTTGTCTTCGGGAAAAGAGGGGCCCCTGCATCTCGATCTCGATTTAAGCCGCTCTCAACTGGAGCGACTCTGTGCCGATTTGCTGAACCGTTTGATCGCACCTACAAAACAGGCACTCTCCGACTCCCGGCTTTCGGCGGCGGACATTGACCGCGTGGTGTTAGTGGGCGGCTCGACCCGAATGCCCTCCATTCAGGAACTTGTACGGAACCTGCTCGGTAAAGAACCCTACACCGGATTAAATCCCGATGAAGCCGTCGCAATGGGAGCCGCAATTCAGGCGGCAATTCTTAATGAAGAGGTAGTGGGGGTATTGCTACTCGATGTCACCCCGCTTTCGCTCGGCATCGAAACGCTCGGCGGCAGAGTGTCCAAAATGATTGGACGCAACACGACGATTCCCACACAGGGTAAAGAAACCTTTACGACGGCGCGAGACGGACAAACCTCTGTTGAAATCAAAGTGTATCAGGGCGAAAGTGAACTTGCGGCTTACAACAAATTACTTGCAACGTTCCAACTCACCGGAATTCCCAGAATGAGACGCGGCGAACCCCGCATCGAAGTGACGTTCGACATTGATGTCAATGGCATCGTTCATGCCACCGCTATCGAGCAAAACACCGGCAAACAACAGCAAATTATTATCAACAATGCAATAGGTCTCTCATTAGACGAGATCGAAAGACTATCAAAGCAAGTTGCCGGAAGTTAATCTTCCGGGCTACTTTCTGGAGTTCCCATGCCCGCACAGACAGACTATTACGAATTACTGGGCGTGTCGAAGACGGCAAGCGCGGAAGAATTAAAACGTGCTTACCGCAACCTGGCGAAAAAATTTCACCCCGACGCCAACAAAGCCGCAAACGCCGCCGAGAAATTCCGCGAGATTCAAGCCGCCTACGATGTGCTGAGCGACGATAACAAACGCCGTCAGTATGACCGACATGGCTTTGATGCGGAGACGGCGGGTGAAGGCTTCGGCGGTTTTCCCGGTGGATTCGGGGGTGGGGGCGGCTTCACTGCCGAAGATATTTTCTCCACGATCTTCGAGGGCTTTGGCGGAGGAGGCGGACGTGCCTCCGCGCCGACAGTCGTGCGTGGCGACGATCTCCGCGAAGATGTCGAACTTACGCTCGAAGAAGTTTCTGTAGGCGTCGAAAAAACTCTTAAATTTCAGCGCATGGAAAACTGTGACACCTGTCAGGGAAGCGGCGCGCAAGCTGGAACGAAAGTGGAAACCTGCACGAATTGTCACGGGCAGGGACAGGTGCGATTTACGCAACGCACGGCACTTGGGATGTTCACGACGCAACAGCCCTGCCCCAATTGTCGGGGAAAAGGGAAAACGATCACCTCTCCCTGCGGTACCTGTTCCGGCACGGGGCGCACTCGGAAAACCCGCGAACGAAGTGTCAAAATTCCGGCAGGAGCGGATACCGGAATGCGGATGCGCCTGATAGGAGAAGGAGATGCTGGGGAAAATGGCGCACCTTCCGGCGACCTCTATCTCGTTCTTTATGTCAAGGATCATGATACTTTCGAGCGTGAAGGCAACAACATTTACATGGAATTGCCGCTCAGTTTTGCAAAAGCCACACTTGGTGATACGCTTTCCGTCTCCACACTTTATGGCAACGAAGATCTGAAAATCCCCGAAGGCACTCAACCCGGACATAAATTTGTGTTGCGCGGCAAAGGCTTGCCCGAAGTGAACGGGCGCACTAAAGGCGATCAAGTTGTGATCGTGAAAGTTTTGGTCCCCACGAAACTGACTGCAGAACAGCGTGATTTGCTAAAAACATTCGCTTCGACAATGGGCGAAAAAGTGGCGGAGACTGCAGAGCATAAGGGCATTCTCGGAAGCATCTTCGGAAGGAAATAACCCCCATGCAGTGGGCTGAAATGACATTGACCTGCCGTCCCGATTCGGCAGATGCGATTAGCTATGCGTTTCTGGAAGCGGGTTGTGGCGGCGTGATGATGGACGGCACCGACCCGCTAACCATTCGAGGAAGCCTGCCTGTCAACGAAGAATTGATGGGACGCATGGAGGGCTTAAAGGCGCATCTGGCACGTTTGCCGGAGTTTGGCTTGCCCCCGATCCTCTCCGAAGTGGTGCTTGCTTATACCGATGAAGAGGACTGGGCAAACGCCTGGAAGCAGTATTTCAAGCCGCTCCGTATCGGACATCACCTGATTATCAAGCCGAGTTGGGAAGAATTTACGCCGGAAATGGGCGACATCATCCTTGAACTCGACCCCGGTATGGCGTTTGGAACGGGAATGCACCCGACTACCAGCCTTTGTCTCTCCTCTCTGGAAGGGGCAGTCAAGCCCGGTATGCGCGTGGCGGATATTGGCACAGGAAGCGGAATTCTTTCAATTGCCGCCGCAAAACTCGGTGCCTCCCCCGTGCTTGCCACCGACATTGACCTCTTGGCGCGGGAAGTGGCAACCCTTAATGTCGCCCGAAACGGTCTTACCGAGCAAATCCAAATTCTGGAGTTGGAGCCTTTTGAGAAAACGGCTTACGACTGTGACTTGATCGTCGCTAACATCGTTGCCCACACAATCATCGAACTTGCCTCTTCAATCTCCCGTAGACTGAAACCGGGAGGGCTGTTTTTTGCGTCGGGTATTGTGGAAGAGCGCGAAGGTGCCGTGCGTGAAGCACTGGAAGCGGCGGGAATCCACATTGACAACGCGAAATACGAAGACAT
>JACMPS010000348.1 GCA_014377395.1 Chthonomonadaceae bacterium | reverse complement strand
TCCAACTCAGACCGCTCGTCAGGGGGTAAGTGCAGAATAGTGTGTTTTGTCATGCCTAAAGCATACCCCAATTTTTAGACAAACAGACTACTAACTGGAACAACTTAAACCTTGAAAGTCCCTTACTGAAATTTATGCATGAGAAATCCGATACAGTTCAGGTTTGACTTACTGTGCGGTTTCGGGTTTTGTTGATGACTTTGTTGCGTCCGGTGTGGGATGCAGTTTTTTGTAAGCGTCGTTATACTTACGTTGCTCTTCCTGCTTAGCCGCAACGAGTTTGTCCATTTTGGAGACACCCGCAACGCCGTCATCGTTATTGGTATAGTAATCCGACGTAATGTCTACCGAAAGAGGGTTGCCGACGGGCTTAGGTTCGCCTTTGAGACGAGGCGAGGGTTTCTGATGTGCGGATTGCGACTTCATCGTGTCGCGTTGCTTTGCCATTTCGTCGAGTTTTTTCTCTTGTTCGGGCGTCAGAGGAGAAGCCTTCGGCGTAGGTTCCGTTTTGATGTTTCCCTTTGGGCCATCTGGTGCCTTTTTGACATCGGCAACCTGCTCCGTTTTCGCCTCTTTGTCGTGATCATGCTCATCGGTGGGCGGTTCCCCCGGCTTGCCTTTGACGATCCCCGTGACCATTGCCACCGCTCCCAGCAGAAAAGCCACCAGAATAAAAGTCGTTGTATTCGAACGTCGTTGCATCGTAAAATCCTCCACAATTCCTGAGAAAAAGTGCGTTCACCCGATCAAAGTTTTCTGCCCCATACAGAAATAGATTGGCAAGGTTTGTTTTTTGGCTAAGCCGGAAAGACAAACTTCCTTTCCTTTACGGAGATAAAGCCCCCGACAGTGCCAGAATGATTTCCTCTTCGCTATAATTTTTAAGATTGACTACGTAAAATGAGGCTCTCGCCCCTCCAAACCAGGGCGAAATACGCGCACTTTTAATGGACCAGCCCAGATGTGCCATTGCCACTGAGATGCGATAAAGGGTGCTGTTGAGATTGTGAGAGCGTGTTTCGATCAAGGTCAAGTCGCCGCCGACATCGTTGCGGATCGCCGTCACATCCACGACGCGCTCATGCGGATACTCGGTTTCGGGGCGCAGGGCATCCCGTTTCTTCATCAGATTGTCCAGCGTTTCCGTGTTGCCCAAAACCGATTGCAAATTTTTGGTAATCTCACGGCGTTTGCCGGGGGGAAGAGTTCGCCCGCGATAATCCGCCCATAATGTATCCAGAGCGATAATGTCCCGTTCACTCGTTCGCGTCACCACCTGCGCCCCATGTACCGCGAGGTGCGAAGCGAACAGCGTTCCCGCAATCTTGGAGAGCAGTCCCGGCTGAGGGTCATCCTGTGTGACGACGGTAATCTCCGTAAAGGTTCCTGCCGGGTCATCCTGAAAATCCACCACGATTTCCCCGTCACGCACCCGATGTACATAATTAATCTGCAAAGCAATCTGAGTGAGGGATTGACCGAGCAAATAATGAGGGGGCATCGCCGCAACGTGTTCTTCGATTTCTTCGGGGGGTAAATTTGTCGGGGAGAGTTCGCGCATCAGGCGACGGCGAGCGCGGGTGATCGCTCCATCATCGTAAAATCCGGCGGCGTCCACTTCGCTCAGCATCGTAGCGGCTCGGCTCCACAACTCCTGTAAAAAGTGCCCTTTTACCGCCGTCCAGATGCCTTCGCCCACCGCACGAGTATCGGCATAGGTCAGCAAATAAAGCATATTTAGGCGGTCAAGATCGTCTACGGTTTGCGTGAAATCTCGAATGGTGTCATCAAGGCTGAGGTCACGCAAGCGAGAGGTTTCCGCCATGACAAGGTGTTGCTTTACGAGGAAAACAACGTTTGCCGTCGCCTCCGCCGACCAGTAAAGCCGACGACAAACCTTTTCTGCCATTTCCGCCCCGACTTCGGCGTGAGGGCGACCGGGATGTGCTTTGCCCGCATCATGGAGAAGTGCCGCAAGAATGAGTTGTTCCGGGTGCGGCAAGTCACACAGCAAACGCTTTCGGGTCTCCTGCTCTTCACCTTCGGCACGAATCAGCAAAAGTTCGAGGTTCTGAATCACGAAAAGCGTGTGTTGCCCCACGGTGCTTTCGTGAGAAGGGTCATACGGAATCAGGTTGTAGATGCCCGCAAATTCCGGGAGAAACCAGCCGAGTGCCCCGCAATCCGCCATTTTTTGCAGAATGGGAAAGACGCGCCCGATATTGCAGAGGATGCGAGTGAAGACCTGCGCGGCAGTCACGGGATCGGGCAGAATCGGCTCGGTTTCCGTAAGGAAGACCACTGCCGTTTCTATTTCCGCTCCAAAGGTGAGCGCGTACTTCTGAGCGATCTCGAACGCCCACAGAAGCCACGCCGGATCGTCGCTTAAAAGCGCGGGATTGGCGGGCAACAGGGTTTTGTTCCAGCAATCCAGCCCAATACCGAGAATGAGGCGGCTGTTTTCCATGCGCCTGACGACCTGAGCGCAGACTCGTTCGATGTGTGCCGTCTCACGGAAAAACTTCCGCATGAACACTTCGACGGGCGGCGCACCTGACGCATCGGAAGCAAAGCCGAGACGGGAAGCGATTTCTTCTTGCCGTGTGACAACAAGTTGATCGCGTTCCGCTCCAGTCATCAGATGCAGAAGGGAACGCACCCGAAACAGAAACTCTTTCGCTTCCGCCAGCCGTGCCGCGTCCACCGGGGAAAGATCACCGATGCGCTGTAGCACGTCGAATGCACGATCTCCCCTTACACGAGACGCCACCAGATTCTCACGTGCCTGCAATGTCCAGATTGCGGTATGAATGTCCCGCAAGCCCCCTGCTCCCTCCTTGAGTTGTGGCTCGACGACACGAGGCGAAGCACCCCACTTCTCACGTCGTTTTTCGTATTCCTGCACCTTTGTGAAAATAAATTCGGCGGGGTTGAACTGCGTCCAGTAGGCATCCTCAAATTTGATGAAAAGACGCTGATTGCCTGCCACAAGTCGCGCATCGAGCAAGCCACTCAGGGTCTGATGATCGAGCGAACCGCAGTCTTCGAGCAATCGGTAGGCATACCCGACCTCAAGCCCGCATTTTGCAATCAGCACGTCCATGACACCCTTGAAAAGTTGGCGAATGATACGGTCGAGGTGCGCGTCATTGTCGCGCTGAGGAATAAAGGTAATGTCAATATCGGAGTAGGGGCAAAGTTCGCGCCGCCCATAGCCACCAGTCGCAACTACGGCTATGGGGACGGTCTCCGGGCTGAGATTCGCCTCTTCACACGCCAGGACGAACATTCGCTTGAGAACGCAATCCATGAGATTGCTGTACTCGTGCGTGAGGGCAAGTCCTGTCAGGTGTCCCTCGGTGAGAAAGGGCAATAGAGCGCGTTCTTTGAAGTGTTCGCGTCCCGTTTTCAGGTACGCCACCAGACCTTCCGTATCGCTGAGGTGCGCGAGTGACGGCAGGGGTTGCGGCGTGACCGCCGGAAAGATCGGTGCGAAATTAGGATCGGGTTCGGGCATAGTGATTAGCAATTCCAGGCGAAATATCGGGGCAACCAATCCGGCGCAATAGTTGGATAATGAAGGCTGGCCGCCGCCCCGCTTGCTCGAATCCACATAAAGGATTTCCAACTCCGATGAGCGGATTTCGCCGCACTTACTAACTGAGCGAAGGGTTACAGGCTTCATCACAGAGAACTGCCTCCGCCTGCACGGAGAACGCATAATCCACATTACATTCATCAGAGAACTCGGAAAGCAAATCGAAAGCGTCACTGAAGGCTTTGTCGGAGCTTTCTTTCAGCAGACGTTTGGATGCCTTCTTGCAAGAGAACGTTAATGCTCTGGTCTTATTGCCGTGCCAGTTCCGTTGCCTGATGATATAAATCAGAGGGCAAGCGTAGCGTCACGGTTTGGGAAAGAGCCGCTTTTTTCAAGAGACCGTCCTTTCTACAATCAGAGTGTTGTCGGAATGATAGCACAGAATGCTGTCTTTAATGAGTCGCAAGCAGTGAGTTTCGTAAAATTTAGGGTCGGTTGTCAACTTCGATAGACTTAGCCACGATAGCCTGCCCCCTTCTGCCGGGGTAAAAACTGAGGACAAAGGTAAGTCTCCTGCACAAACTCCGTCAGCGTATCCCACACAGCGAAAAGGTCGTACTTATTATTCACTTCGAGATACGCCTTTTGATTACCACGAAAACAGGCAAGACAACCGAACAGGCTGTGTCCATAAGGGCTATAATCGGAGAGGGCACAGGTGATGCAAGCCTTCATCAAAATGCCGGGGGGCAAAGCCTTTTGAATTTCCAGCAATTCCGTCTCGAACCAACCGCTTTTCCCGTTGCTCTGAAACGTTTTGCCGTTGTAGTCAAGCGAAAATGTGACATCCTGACGATCAATCCACCCTCGCTCTGTGGGGACACCCAGAATGATTTCTCCTCTCAAAGTTGCCTTGATCATATTACCGTTTTCTGAGATGGGAATCGGCATTGTCCACTTGAGGGAGTAATCACAAAGATCACCGAGGTTGAAATTGAAATCCGTTAGAAGAGCAAGTTCCGTGTCTTCCGCCGTGAAATCATCGAACCTTTCTCCTGAGAATTCGACGCCGCGCACTTTCATCTGTAGAGTTTTGCCGTCATTGTGCAAGAAAGTGGACTCTTCGCCGTGAGAGTCGCGGTAAGTGGCAGGATAGGTTTCATTCATAAATTTTCCTGTGGGTTTTGCACTGAGTCTCGTTTACAAAAGTTCAGTAGCGTACCTGGGATCAGGAAGTGAGTGCCGCCTCTCAACCCTGTTATTTTCGTGATATAATGAGAATGAAGAGACTCGATCAAAAGTCAGGAGAAAAGTCATGACACCGACACAGGTTTATAAAGGCACCTGGGAAGAGTTAGCACGGCAAAGAGAGCATTACGGAGATCATCGTCTGATGCTGACGATATTGCCTGACGACCCGGAACCCGATGACGAAACTGCTTCCGATGAGAAGCCACGTCCACGCTTTGGCAGTGGAAAGGGCATCTTCCGCATGGCTCATGATTTTGATGCGCCCCTTGAGGATTTCAGGGAGTACATGGAATGAACCTACTCTCCGACACGCACACCTTTCTCTGGTTCGTTGGCGGCAGTAGCCAACTCAGCCTCACTGCCCGCCAACTTATTGAAGACCCGAAAAACACCAATTGGCTGAGTATCGCTAGCCTTTGGGAAATGGCAATCAAGTTTAGTTTGGGCAAACTGGAGCAGTTGGCATCAGAAAAGCCATTTGCCGAACACATTGCTGACCTGCTGGCAGAAAATGCCTACCAAGTGCTTTCTATTCGTCAATCCCATGTCACCCATGTTGTCAAATTACCTTTCCACCACCGTGACCCATTTGATCGCCTTCTCGTCGCTCAGAGTCAAATCGAAGCCATGCCGATTCTTAGTGCTGATCGTCTTTTAGATCCCTATGGTATTCAACGTCTCTGGTAACGATCTGGCTAGTCAATGCAAAACGTGTTACCTCCGAGTTTCGCATTGACGAACTCTACTCAAACCAGATACCCGGAGGCGATTTCCTCGTGACGGAACGGCAAACCGCTCTTGACAGAAAACACTGTTTCCGCGAGTTCGGGGGAGGCTACTTTCTCTCCGCGTGCCACCGCATGTAGCGATAACAACTCATGCAGATTCGTCTTTTTCAGGTCTACCAGTGCTTGAAGAGTCAGGTTCACCCCCTTTAGATTTCCGTGAACATGGTTTGACCACCTTGGATTACGCTTGAGAGCCATATCGCACCAAATTACCTCTTCCGAAACGACATCAATAATCAGAGGAATAGCAATTTGCGTGTTCGCTGTAAGGTCGAGTCGGTCTTGAACCGTTCTTGGTTCGTAAATCTCACCCGATTCCGGCTTTTGACGCGCCATCCACCCCGCAAAACACTCCGGCAGTTCGGAGAAAGGCTGTTGAGAAAAACTGTTGAGTGTCATCACGATAAACCTCACCTTTTGTTCTTTTACCTTTTGCAACGTCACGTCAATGAACTCGCTTGCCCCCTTTGGCGCGTCCATAATGTCCCCGCTGTGGCAACCCCCGTACCCCTTGAGATTATAGAATGAAATAATGTCTTTGTAGTCAAAATTCGCATCGAACATCGTAGCGGAAAGGTCAATGTCGGTTTGCTCCCGCCCATTTTTCCACCAGATGAAAAACCGCAAAACGTTTGTGGCTTTGGGAAGCGGAACCCGACTTCCCCGTACCAAAGTGCGAAACGATTTCGAGGCGGAACGCTGTGAAAAAGGCACAAGGTAGCGAACTAATTCCGGGTCTACATAAACTTTGCCAAGCGAAGGCAGAAGGCGAAATCGTTCTAAAAGTGCCGCCTCGCAAATTCCGACAAGGCGAAGGCACAAGGCTTCGGAGAGATTGGGCAATTTGTTCGCGGTGGCAAACGCCTTTGCGAGATTGCCCTTCGGGAAGAAAACACGGATCGGCGCGAGGGCATTTCGATAGCGGAAGTGACCCATTACTTGCAATAGCACGGGCGTGGAAACGCTCTTTGCCGTCTCAGCGAAAGAGGTCAGTACACTTTCCTGCGTGGCGACATCCAAACGCAGAAGAAAGTCTAATCGGCGGGCGAGTTCGCCGGGACGTGTCACGAGAGACCGCATTGCTTCGATTACATCAAGAGCGACAAGTGCCTTTTCCACCTGAGAATTAAAGGTAGGTACAGGCACATCGTTTCTGAGCAGTCGAAACGCCTCTGCCACACGCGGGTAACGCTTTGCATATTCGCCGGGATGCAATCGCTCTCCCAGCCGAATCCAACGCCCCTTCCAGCGCAACATTTCTTCGACAGGATTCGCAAGACGCTCCAACAGAGCAAGAAGAAGACCTCGCTCCGAGCGCGAGAAACTGCGGAACCGGGTCGCCGTCGCCAGCGAAAGATCACCGTCGCTCAACGCCACCGCAAGGCGCAAAATATCGGTTCCGGTGCGACAAAACCGGGCAATGAACTCGGTTGAGTTTTCCGTGTGTTTCATCAACAGGCTTGCAACGAAGGCGACGGTTTCCTTTTGCGGAATCGCCTCCGGCAAAAGCCGAACAACCCCGGAACCATAAGTCTCGAAAAACAAAACCACATCTTCTCGATCCTGCACCGACAAAGAGGTGTTCGATCCCACAATCTGAGCGAGTAGACCCTCGAACTCTTCCAACGTTCCCAGTTCAATCACTTTAAGATTAACATTGTCAAGAATAGGAAGACGCTCTTTTGCTTCGGTGACGGGGAGGTGACGCCCGGAAGTCACGTAGTGCAAAATCGCGTTCAGGTAAAGTTGCCCCCGGCTCATTTCCATGACCTGCGTTGGGAAGTTGGGGTACATCGGCTTATGCGGTCTCTTATCACCGACTGCCTCCTGCAAATCACTCACCAAACGGACATAAACAAGCGAGAGTTGCTCAAGAGTCAGGCGTTGACACGCCTCAATTAGTACTCCCGAAAAGGTGAAGCCGAGCCCCTCGATATTTTTCAGCAGGGAAGCCAGATATTGATCGGGAAGCGGGGAGATCCCTTCAGGAGCGGGAAGACAAATTTTGTTGCGGCGGCGAAGATAAAGTGCGTTATTCATAATTTTTCATCGGGAGAAAATGGGTTAGCAATCCTGCGGAAGTAAGAGTGCTTGAAAATGAAACAAACCGAACTGGAAATTGATCGGATCGAGATAATTGAAGGGGAGAATG
>JACMPS010000030.1 GCA_014377395.1 Chthonomonadaceae bacterium | reverse complement strand
TTCGCCCGGAAAAACAAAATCCCGATGCCATGCCCGATCAGGGAAAGAGGAGTGGGGTCCCTGCCGCAAAAGATCGTATTGAAGCAGCTGCACCTGGTTTCCAAAGAAAGTGCGGTGCATCTCAAGAATCATCGGATGCTCAAACAGTTCGATAAAAGCGGAATGCTTAAGGAGTTTGTGCTGGCTGACGGGCGCACCTTCCAACTCCCAAACGCGGTCAAATTCCGCCCGGTAACGGTCGAGTTCTTCGCCCCTCAAGACGCCGGGAAGATGCAGGTAGCCCTGTTCGAGAAAAAAGTCTTTCTGTTCGGGAGTGATCATCGGTCAGTTCCTGTTCATTGCAAGTTTCGTCTTTAATCGAGAAGTGAACATAAATCAGTAGGCGGCTTCGGAGGAGACACCCTGCACAATCGCGATTCCGGCGGAGGTTCCGAGTCGTTCGGCTCCGGCGGCAATCATGGCTTTTGCAGTGGCAAGGTCGCGGATTCCTCCCGCCGCTTTCACTTTGCAACGTCCTGCCGCCACTTTGTGCAATAATCGAACGTCCTCAATCGTGGCACCATGAGACGCATACCCGGTGGAAGTCTTCACAAACGCCGCCCCGGACGCCGCAACGATTTCGGTGGCTCTTTTCTTCTCATCATCGGTCAGCAGGGCGCACTCGATAATAACTTTGACAAGACCCTCCGCCGCAAAAGCCAGTTCTACTATCGGTTTGATTTCCCGCTCCAACACGCTCCAGTCACCCGACTTCGCCGCACCCAGATTGATCACCATATCCAGTTCGGAGGCACCGTCCCGCAACGCCAGTTCCGCTTCACGCCGCTTTGTCTCCCACAGGTTTGCGCCATGAGGAAACCCGATCACGGTGCAAACTCGTGCTTTGCTCCGGGACAGCTCGTGTGCCGCCGTTTTCACATAGGTGGGGGACACGCACACGGAGAAAAAGCCGTACTCGATGGCTTCTCCGCAGAGGGTCTTAATGGCGGCTTCGGTGGCATCCGGCTTGAGAAGCGTGTGATCAATGTAGTGAGCGATGTTCATTAAAATCTCCCGTCATCCTTTTTTCGTGGCGGCTTTCAGTGAGAGCGCGAAATCTCGGACAAGAGGCAACAGGTTATCGTCGGTTTTGTGTTGGTGAATGAGATTGACAAGTGCCGAACCGACAATCACTCCGTCCGCATAGTGGCTGATGGTAGCGACATGGGACGGTTCCGAAACTCCGAAGCCGACACAGACGGGGAGTGCGGAATGTGCCTTGATGCGTGAGACAACCCCCGCGAGTTCGTCCGAAACGTTTTGATTGGCTCCGGTGACGCCCGTTCGCGAGACACAATACAAGAATCCGCTTGACAGTTCGGAGACGATCTTCATGCGGACTTCGGTGGAGGTAGGCGCAAGCAGAAACACCGTATCGAGGTCGTTTTGCTCGGAGAGGGCTTTCCACTCGTGCGCCTCTTCGGGGGTGAGATCGGTGACGATGTGCGCGTCTGCCCCTGCCGCCTTTGCGTCCTGTGCATAACGCGCCAACCCGTAATGCAAAATCGGGTTGTAGTACGTCATCAAAATCAGGGGCAAATCGGGGTTGCGCTTGCGGATTTCACGCACGGTTTCGAGGGTGCGAAAGACGGTCATGCCCCCGTCCAACGCCCGTTGTGAGGAGGCTTGAATCGCGGGTCCGTCCGCTAGCGGATCGGAGAAGGGGACACCGATCTCTACGGCGTCCACTCCTGATTCCGCCAATGCAGTGACAATCTCAATCGTGTCTTCCGGGGTGGGGTCGCCCGCCGTCACAAAGGCAATCAGGGCGGTTTCGTCCTTCTCTTTGAGTTGCGCGAAGGTGGTTTGGAGGCGTCTCTGTAAACTCATTTGCCCAGCCCCAGGGCTTCCACGACGGTATTCATGTCTTTGTCGCCGCGTCCTGAGTTGTTAATAATCACAATCGTGTCGGGAGTGAGTTGACCCTGCGCCTTCATCTTTTCGAGATGCGCGAAGGCGTGTGCCGTCTCCAGAGCCGTAATCAGCCCCTCTTCACGCGCCAGAAGTTGAAGGGCATCCAGGGCTTCTCTATCCGTTGCGGCAACATACTCGGCGCGTCCGATGTCTTTCAGGTAAGCGTGTTCGGGACCAACGCCGGGGTAATCAAGACCCGCCGAAATCGAGTGCGTAAGTGCCACCTGCCCGTCGCTGTCCTGCATGAGATAGGAGGCGGAGCCGTGCAAAACGCCGCGTGTTCCTGCCGTAAGAGGAGCGCAGTGCCGCCCGGAATTCATGCCGAGACCCGCCGCTTCGATCCCGATGAGGCGCACGTTTGCATCGCCGATAAAAGGGTAGAAGATGCCCATTGCATTAGAGCCGCCCCCGACACAGGCTAGCACGAAATCGGGCAGTCGTCCTTCTTTTTCCAGCACCTGCACCCGCGCCTCCTTCCCGATGACCGAGTGGAAATCGCGTACCATTTCCGGGTAAGGGTGGGGACCTACGACAGAGCCGATGATATAATGCGTGTCGCGCACGTTTGTCACCCAGTCGCGCATTGCTTCATTCGTGGCGTCTTTGAGGGTGCCGCTTCCACTTGTGACGGGGATCACTTTCGCACCGAGCAGTTGCATTCTCGCTACGTTGAGGGACTGACGCCGCGTGTCTTCTTCGCCCATGTAGACTTCGCAGGTCATGTCGAACCTAGCGCATACGGTGGCGGTGGCGACGCCGTGTTGTCCTGCGCCCGTCTCCGCAATAATGCGTCTTTTGCCCATGCGTTTTGTGAGGAGTGCCTGACCGAGTGCGTTGTTGATTTTGTGCGCCCCGGTATGACATAAATCTTCGCGCTTGAGATAAATCTTTGCGCCATACCGCTCCGAAAACCGCTCTGCAAGGTAGAGCGGAGTCTCGCGTCCCACGTAGTCGCGGAGGTAGTAGGCGAGTTGCCCGACAAATTCAGGATCGTTTTTGTAGCGGGTGTAGGCTTCAGCGATCTCATCGAGGGCGGGAATCAGCGTCTCCGGGACAAAGCGTCCGCCGTAATCGCCAAAGCGTCCGCGCTCATCGGGGACGCGAGAGAGCGGACTTTCAGGCGTGAACGGAGACGCGGGTGAAGACGTGGGTAAAGGTGTCGGTGACATCGTTGAAACAGGCATTGTCGTAGGCATCGAAGAACTCCTGAGCGCGGAAATTACGGTACTTCTATTATACTCCAAAAGTAGGGGGAAGGGAGAGACCACTACCCGTAGCGGCGTACAACGTGGAAAAACAGGTTTGAGTTCAGGGGAGGCAGAGGGGGGTAGGATGCGTGTTGACGGGAGGGCTGAGTGGGCTACGACTTTTTAGGAATGTCCAAAGTGGGTGGTGTGTGAAAATTGGCAGGCAAACAAATGCCGCGCAAGTGAGCAATCACTCGTAGAGGAGAATAACCCTGATAAAACGTAGAGTTAAGGTACAATAATTACGACTCAACTTGCCACCCCTAGAATGGCGTAGGCAACGAAAGTCGCCATGACTTTGATCTCGAAACCCCGTTGGGTGACGGCGTGGATTTTACGCGGCAGAAGCGCACTGATGCCGCTAAAGGTTGTTTCGATCCGTTTTCTTGTTCTGGAAACCGTTTTCGCGACTTCCGGCTCATACTGCCGTTTCGAGTTTTTCTTGCGGATCGGTCTCAGGGTGATCTCGCGCTCCTGTGCAAGACGGTCTTCGTACTTGTAATCGTTGTAGGCTTTGTCACCATAAAGCATTGCGCCTTTGGGTAAGTCAAGAGCGAGTTCCTTCATCCCCGTGAGGTCGTGGCTTCGCGCGTAAAGCAACAGGACTTCGGCGGGTCCGCCTGTTGCTCGTAGTGACGGTGTGGGCTTTAAGACCGTAATGGTCTTCCTCTCTGACATAACAATGTCCCACGTAAGCGGGTTTTCCCCTCTCCAACGGGTGAAACGGCACACCGGAACCGGGCAACTGTCGATCAAAAAGGTGTCGTCGGGAGCGAAGCGATGCAGACGGCGATTGAAGCGGCTTTCCGAGAGAAGACGCGACATAAAGTTGCCTTCGGCAAAATAAGCGAAGGCTCGGCGCAGATTGCCTCCAAAAACCCAGAGGGCGACGAGTTGAGCCGTCATCACTTTCGCACTCGTCATCTGGGTTTGGTCGTGGTCTCGGTGTCCACGAGATTTGAGAAAGTCATCGCAAACGCAATCAAGATGTGATCATCTGTAAGTGTATGGGGCGGTCTCCGTAAAGTGGTGTTTGGCGACTTTACTTTACTGGAAAACCTCTCTCATGCGCCTAACTCGAAACCCCTCTAACCGAAAAAAGGGGGGGGCAAGTTGAGTGTTATCTTGCAACAACTCGTATAACCAAACTCTGATAGA
>JACMPS010000347.1 GCA_014377395.1 Chthonomonadaceae bacterium | reverse complement strand
TTCGGAATGCCCGCTTCTACGCGCCACGCCTCACGCTCATTCTCGGAGGTGAAAAGTACACCTGTTTGATCTTCTATAGAACTAAGTAATTCGCTGCTGGTACAGGGTGGGATTGAAGACCTGTCGAAAAGAGTAATTACTTCGTTTCCCTCACCCCCATAATCGCCTATAGGAAAATTTTGTTCTCTTTCCATGTCGGAAGTTGGAGGAGTATCATCCTTAAAAGAGGGCAGACCTAAGCAAACCCAACTCCAAACCCGGCGTGAAACGTCTTCCAGTTCCACGTCTTCCATGATTAGAAAACGATCCAGTATCTCGTAAATCTTCTGTGTCTGGGGTAGGGGGATTTCCATGAGGAGCGTATCTTCGCCAAACGAAAACAGCGTGATGTTCGCGAGAAGATGCCCGGTTGCATTCAGGATACAGGCTCTAAGACGGTTTGTCTCGTTGTTTTGCAGACGCCGAACATCGTTGCTGACCATGCCCTGCAACCATGAAAACCGGTCTTTTCCCCGAATGAGAAGATAGCCCAATTCATGGCGAGAGAAGACGGCTCCTGATTTACGATCTATTTTCTGTTGATCTCTCATAATCTTGCTTACGTCTCTCAAATGCCGTTCGTTTTCGCTTCTCCCAGAAGAGTTTTTTGCTTTCAGGTAGTTCGGTGAACCACTGTTGCAGAGGCTTGTGCAAGAGGCTTTATCACGATTTCGTCAATGTTGACGTGAAGGGGACGGGTGGCGGCCCACACAATCGCATCGGCAACATCTTCTGCGGAAAGGGGCGTCAGTCCGGCATAAACTTTCGCGGCACGTTCCTCGTCCCCTTTAAAGCGAATCACGCTGAAGTCGGTTTCCACAAGGCCCGGCGCAATCTCCGTCACCCGGATCGGTCTGCCTACCCATTCAAGGCGCATGACCTGCGTAATCGCCTTTACCGCAAACTTGACGGCGTTATAGCCTCCACCGCCGGGATACGCCTCACGCCCCGCCACGCTTCCAATGTTGATGACGTGTCCCATGCCGCTCACCTCCAGTTTCGGGAGGAGATCACGAGTGACGCGCATCAATCCAAGAACATTGGAGTCGAACATCGTTTCCCAATCGTCATCTTTAGCATCGGCAATTTTGTCCAGCCCCTGCGCTCCCCCGGCGTTATTGATCAGCAGGTGCGCGGTTGGAATTTGCTCGACAAACGCCTTTACACTCTCTGCATCGGCAACGTCCAGCGAAAGGCACAACGCCCCTAGCGGCTCTCCGACTTCGCGCACTTTTTCGATTCTTCGCGCTCCAAGAACAAGGTGAAAGCCTGCGTTATGCAACGCTTTTGCCGCCGCCGCCCCGATCCCCGAACTCGCTCCCGTGATCACCGCAACCCGCCGTTCCGTCATTGCTTTTAAGCCCTCTCGCTCTTTCGGTATTCTCCAAATTTCTGCCTACAGGATACCCTGAATTTAACCCTCCGCTCTCTAAATTACAGGCGATTATGGATAGGTCAGCTCAATGACTCACCTTACGCAAAGGAATATAATTTACCGCCCACTGCTTTAGAGACACAGAGGCACGGAGAAATGCAGAAAGAAAAGAGGGGAAACCTTACGCAAAGACGCAGAGAAAGGAGAGTCAAGGGCATTTGCATTGACTCCCCTCTCCCGGATTTTGGGGGAGGGTGAGTGAACAGGATCACATGGGGGCTGATCGGGCAAATGATTAGGGAGGGGGCGGCACTTCCAGTTTCTCTTTCGGGGCTTTGCGGGCGGTTTGCATCTCTTGCAGAAGGGGCAGAAGCCGACCATAAGAGAAAATGCTGTTGACGTAAAAATTAAACCACTGATCTTCCGTCCCCTTTGCTTCGGGGTTTAACTTCTGGCGTTCCAGTTTCGCGAAACTCGCGGCGGCTGTTATCTGTACCTTCGTCAAAAGCGGTTTGAGTTGCTCGACATAGCGTACCGCGTAATCCTGATCCAGTACCGTCACTCTTTTGGGCAGATCATCGAGAGCCTTGCGGGTTTCCTCTTCATAATCAATGTCTTTTCCGGCGAGACCGTCTTTCTTCGTCTTTTTGAGACTGGGTTCGAGTTTGAGCAAAAGTTTCGTCAGCATCGCTTTGTACTGCTTTTGATAGGCTTTCTGACTATCACTCACGACAATCACGATTTTATCGAGCTCCGCATCCGTGAGTTTCAGAATGTTAAGGGCGCGAAGCCTGCCAATATCCGTGGAAGCGTTATAAAGAGCCTCCATGTTTGCCTCGGAGGGAGAGACCGGGGGCGGCTTGCCGGCTTCCTGAGCGTGAACCAAAGAAGGAGAGAGTGACAACGAAAACAGGGTGAGCGGAATCATCAAACGGGATAATTTCATCGGGTGCATAACCTCCGGAGTAGGATGTCTTTCGGACGAAGAGCGAGAGAAAAACGTTACCCTGAGTTTACCCTGAGAAAAGGATTTTGCTTTTATGAACGGTAGAAGAGTTCGTTTTATTCGGGGCATTGACGATAGAGGCTAAAAACGGCGAGCATGGGTGAGGGGTTTGGTGTAAACTTCTGAAGTCGCCCGACACTCTCCCTCAGACCTGAGCCGAGGCTGGAGAACCGGGTTACATCCGCTTAACGGAGCCGTCCTTACCGACAGAATAAAAGGTGAAGTGATCCGGCATCATCGGCAACGGGATGATTCCAACAGTCCAATTGCTTCCCTTCTTATCCTTATCTATCCAGATTTCCATTTCCTCTTCCTTGAAATTTCGCCGTGTAAATTCCTGGATTGCGCTGCTCACAAGGTGATCTCTTTCATCCTCCCGTTTGCCTGAAGGCTCACGGGAAGATAGGACCTTCCAAACACTCTCCTTGCCGGAAGACTGAACTGAGATAAACAAAACTTCTTTCCACTCATGTTCTGAATCTCGATGGAAAAATCGCACTTCGTTCTTATTCTGCGTAGCGACAATTTTCAACCTGCTTGGCTCCGAAAATATGCCTTCACCACTTGCGAGTTGCACGCTTTTTCGGAGCAACTCGGATTTGGAAAACGGAACACGCTTTTCTTTTTCAGAGGCGGTTTGTAAGGAAGAGGGAGCAATCCAGACTTTATTGTCGAGAGAAAAACTGATCCGCTTGCTGTCTGGAAACCACTGAATGTTTTGCGGCGCATGATCGTCCTTTGTCTCCAGACGCCTTATCTGATGTAAGTTTGCTCCCATAATTTGGCTGATCCAAAACGTATAGTTCACTTTCGTTCTTTTTTGAGAATTGGGGAGATAGTTAGCAAAACACCAGAGAATTCGTTTACCGTCCGGGGAAATTTCAGCCGCTAGTAATTCAGTGTTGCCTTTAATGGGCATAATTAACGATGTCTTCCGCAGTGACTTCCCCTCTTTGTTTCTGAACTCGTAAAAAGCAATCCATTCTCCAATGGATCGCCAGGTTCCCCATTCCGGGTCTGCTACGATGTACGTTCCCTTTGCTGATTTTCCTAACAGAGTTGCACTCAATCTCAAATGCCACTTCTCCTGCTGGTTGAAATTCGGTTCGTCAACAACAGGAAAACGATCCATCTTTAATCTGGATTGTTTCCCTGATTTGATGTTCAGTTCATAGGAGGAAAGTAGCCTTCGGTTTCGATCTGATTTGACAATCCGAATCACATTTTCGGAGACCCAGGTGAAACTCTCCGCACCTTTTGGTAGTTTGCAGACAGAGGTTGCTTCCAGAGGAGAAGAGGAAATAAGTTTTCTTTGACTTGCCCTCAATTGAAGTAAAAGCAAGAAGAAAGAAAGAAAGATGACGAATCGTCCAAAAGTACCACTCATTTGCATCTCCTTGCAGAAACGATCTCTCCGGTTCGGCTCTCTCAACATGATTTCCAAAGAAGTCTCTTCGCCGCTTCACGTTTGCCGGACAATAGGCCTACTTCGTAGGGACAAAGCGAATGACCGTCAGGTTGTCCGTCGCATCGAACTTGAGTAAACCGGGTTTTTGATCGAGATTACCCTTCTCGGTTTCCCCGGTATCGTTCCACTGTGTCAGGCTTACTGCAAATTTCGAGTGATCGAGTTTCAGGGTGCAGGGCATCGGGGGCGGCGTAAACTGGCGGCGTGGCTTTGTGGAGCCGTCTTCGCAGGAAACCTCATGCCAAATAACCAGATCGAACTCACCGTCCGACTTCTGGAGCAAAAGATGATGAACGAGTTCCGTTTTGTTCCAACCTTGCGGCGGGTTCACCGTGAGCGTGAAATTGAGCGAACCGGGCGCAAAGTTCGATTTCGGCGTCTTCTCGCTTAAAAGTGAGATCAGATTTTTAAGGGACGTGTAGGCGGGTTTCGGCGAGAGATCACGGCGAACAATTCCAAAGCGGGCTTCTCGATTATTCGGATCAGGGAACTCATCCAGAAACTCATAGGAATAGGTTCTCGCAAACCCTTTCTTAAAGTACTCCAAGAACATTCGCGGTATGTACTTTCCGTGCGCTTTTTCGCTTGTGCCGTTTGTGTCGGTTGCACAACCCGCCTCGCTCGATGCCATTGGTTTCGGGGCATAGGGCGGGCTGTAAGTTCCGGTTGCATAATCGAACTCACCGATGTTCGTGCCGGGGTGGGTGCCGTGCCAGTAGAACTTTTCCAGTCCCCCGTAGGCGTAGGGAACCGAAAAGGGGTTGCCTCCAAAGTAGGGGTGGAAATTGCCCCAGTCCACAAAATTGGTCAGGCTTCCTTTGGGAATCGGGTTGTTGTTGGGTTCGTAGGTTCCACCGAGGGCGATTCCCATGACCTTGATCTTCGCCGTTGCCGGGTCTATCTTGAAGGCGGAATAGGTGTCCTTGAGGAAAAGCACGGCGGCGTCAACGGCGTCCTGCTTGCCGTTTGCACCGGACTTGCCTCCGTAGGATTTTTTGCTACCGACCCAGAACAGATCGGGTTCGTTGGGACCCTCAATCACGTCAATCGCACCCGGCACACGCGCGTTCAGGGCTTTGACTTTGCGCTGAATTTCCACCGGGGTTCCGATCTCAGGTTCTGCAACAATACAGAATCGGATGCCAAGTTTGCCGAGTTCTTCGATGCGCTCTCCCTCGACAGGGCGCGTCAGTCCGTCCCGCAGGTGATGCACACCGAGTTCGAGAAGGCGTTTTTTCACGCCGGGGTAAGCGGTTCCGTAAGGCGTATCTCCATAGCCGAAGTGAGTAGCAAAGCCAATTGAATCGATAAAGGCGGTGGCGGAAGTGGCTTTCTCTTGAGCAGAGAGTGAGGAGGGAGAAAGAGAGGCAACTGTTCCGCAAAAAGCCATTGCGGAGAAGAAAAGGTTTGTTTTCATAAGCGTTCTTTTCTCATTGTGTCTCGAGATTCCTTCTTAATGAAAAAGCGTTCCGGGTGCAGACCTAACTCCCCAACCCTCCATCCATCAAACCTTCGGTTTCCGCCCTAATACGTTTGCTACGCTCACAGGGAAGGGGGAGTAGATGCCGATGAATTTTTAACGATCTCTGTGTAAGGAGAATTACGGAATCTATTTAGGCTTACTCTTTAATACAAGACTTTTTGTGTGCCCTGTCGAACTGCTCCACAAAGAGCCAACATTCATTGGAGAGGCAGAAGTTCGTCTTTCATGAGGCACATAGCACTGAAAAACGCGAAATGAAGATCAAAGAGTTACTTGACGATTTTAACGAGACAGGGGAAAACCAATGAAAACTTCAACACTGAGGACACAGGACGTTATCTGCGTGAAGAATGAGGGCTATGCCGCCATCGCTGGAACTGCGTAAAGTGTACTCGGTCATGCCGGACCAGAAAGCGGCACAGCACAATTTTTTGCGTGTCGTGAACGAGTTCCCTGCCGATTTTTTTGCTCCCATTGATCCGCCACAAAGTATCCGCGAGAAGTTGCATTTGGATACGTCTCTCATAAAATGACGCATGGTCAACGGAAGCAATCAAAAATTATTCTTGGGAATTTCTACTGTGTCGCAGGTATTTTCATCGATTGCTCCAAATAATTTCATTGTCAGCAAGGTGTCAGAACGAGGAAAACGAATCCTCACAGAATTCTAAACAATGGGGGACACGTTACCTGATCGCGTTCCCTTCTTCCACGCATGATCAGGGTTGTCGGTGATTGCGTTAAGGTGAGTCCATTCGTTGTGGAGAGGATAAGCTTTTTCCCTTTTCGACAAATAACCGCCACAAGTACTCGCTTGTTCTCCAGACGAAAACTTTAGAGATGCGGTCTAACCCACTGCCTCCTCGCCTCTCACATGGAGTTTTCGCACCCCTTCGCAAACTGTTTGCCACTGCAACTTCAAGCATTTTTTCCTATTCTTTTCCGATGCTCACGTTTACACGCGGACTCGTTGTGTGCCATAATGCCCTTAGAGGGACGAGAAAAACCACTCGGC
>JACMPS010000346.1 GCA_014377395.1 Chthonomonadaceae bacterium | reverse complement strand
TCATGAGGAAACCTCCCGAAAGGACTGGCATAACTCTGCGAGTCTAGCACAATCTCACGTTTCTGTCAATCTTGACTTCTCTGAAGCGAATCAGTTACTACTTGATTAGTCGGTTGTCTTACGAAAAGGGTTCACTCTTAATTCAAGAATAAGAGCGTTGAAAAGCAGGACGCCCCTTTTATTTACTCACCTTACGCAAAAAAGGAAATCTACCACCCACTGCGTTAGAGACACCGAGGCACAGAGAGACCTCACACAAAGGCGCAAATAAAAGAGGAAAAAACGAGCCTTTGCATTTACTCCCCTCCCCCGGATTTTGGGTGAGGGTGATTGAGTGGAATCACGGTGGAGGCTGTCCTCCTTACCCATAACAAAGTAGATATTGCGTAACATAAGTTATTTACAGGAAAGTATGATGCAAAAAAGATTATTACGAGGAACAGGGCTGGAAGTTTCGGTTGTCGGCTTTGGAGTGTGGACAGTCGCTACCACGATGTGGGGCATCAAAGACGAGGTTTTCGGGGCAAGATTGCTTCGCTATGCGTTTGAGAAAGGGATCACCTTTTTCGATACAGCGGATGTTTATGGAGACGGTAAGGGCGAAACGATGCTCGCCGACGTGCTGGGGAGTCACCGGGACGAGATCGCAATCGGAACTAAGTTCGGCTACGATTTTTACAATCACCCCGGTATTCAGGCGAATCAGCGCGAACGCCCTCACGATTGGTCCTCAAAATTCGTTCGCTTTGCCCTTGAGCAGAGCCTGAAGCGGCTTAATACGGATCGCATCGAACTCTACCAACTCCATAATCCGCGCATGGACGCTCTGCAAAACGACGACCTTTTCGCCACGCTCGAAGACTTAAAGTCCGAAGGGAAAATCCTTTCTTATGCGGCAGCTCTGGGACCCGCCCTCAAGCCTGACCGACAAATCGAGGAGGGTCTGACCTGTATCCGGGAGCGTAAGGCGGGCGTCCAAATCATCTACAATCTGTTTGAGCAAATGATAGGAGAAGTGGTTTGTCCTGTCGCTGATGAGGAGGGTGTTTCCGTCTTTGTGCGGGTGCCTCATGCCTCGGATATGTTGCTGGGTCACATTAAGGACGACACTGTTTTCGCAAAAGACGATCACCGGGCGCATCGCGTTTCCAATGATGAGATGAAGCGCAAGTGGCAAACCGAGGGCATCCTCAAAGTGCAGAAACTTGATTTTCTTACAGGGGAACGCGGGCGAACTCTGGGGCAAATGGCGATTCAGTATCTGCTCTATCAGCCAAGCGTGACAGCTGTTTTCCCGAACATCTATGACGAAGCCTTGATTGATGAACTCTCCTCCTCCACTGACACGCCCTCTTTTGATGAGGAGGAGTACGCAACGGTACGAGAACTGTACAAAAATAACTTCTACTTGCAACAAAACGAAGAGATCGCAGTCTAAGATAATAGTGTCATTATTTTTGGACTTCACTTAATCTCTATTACAGGATAAACCAACCCGTGATTCGCCATTCTCGCTTCTGTTATTTTTCTTTCCGCTCAGTCCGCCCTCTTTTCCTTTTAAGGGGAGGGGCGGCAACGGCACTCGTTCTGCTTTCCGTTTTCGTGAAGGCACAAGACCTTCCTCGTCTGGTGACGGGAGGGGGAGACGGCGTGCTGAAGCGGTGGGACAAAGAGGGCAACGCGAAAGAGGCAGGCATCAAGCACAAAGGCACTGCCACCGCTTTGCTGGTAGTTCCTTTTTCGGGGGGGAAAACGGTGATCTCGGCGGGGGCAGACGGCTCTCTCAAAGAGTGGGATGTAGAAGGCATGAAGCCAATTCTGGAGATCGAAGCCAACACGTCTGGGATCAGTGCCCTTGCGCTTTCGCGTGACGGCAAAATCGCCGCAACCGCCGGAAACGATCACAAAATCGCACTCTGGAATGTGACCACAGGCAAAAAGTTGGCGGAAGTCGAAGGAAGCGGAGGCAGTGTTCGGGCGTTGCAATTCGCACAGGATGGTACACGTCTGATTAGCGGCGGAAGTGATCGCACGATTCTAGTCTGGCGGATTCAGGGTGAGGGAAGCAAGACAACACTGGAATACGCGGCTTCGATTCAAGCCCATGATGAGGCGGTGAGCGGGTTAGCGTTTTCACCGGACGGCAATGCGTTCGCTTCGATCTCCGCCGATAAATTCCTGAAAACCTGGCTTCTTATGGGCAGTCAACTCAAAGTCAGAACGAAAGCGGCTGACACCGGACTTTCGACGCTTGCTTATGCCCCTGACGGCAAAACGATTGCAACCGCTGACGAAAACGGACACCTACGACTGTGGGATTCCGATAAAGGAACGCCCCTTTCACTCAACTACAACGTCGAAAAAACTATCTTCACGCTTGCCTTTTCCAACGACAATAAAACGCTTATTGGCGGCGGAGAAAGCGGGATTCTCTTTTACTGGAACCCGCTTAACGGCAAGGAAATTCGCCGGATCGAGAAGGCACACAGCGACACGCTCCGCGCTCTTGTCGTCCTGCCGTAATGACTGAGATGTTTTAAGGGTTGACGGCGAAAAGCCCTAAATCAAAGAATAAAGATCAAGGAATAAAGGAGGGGACACAGCAAATTGCCATGTCCCCTCCTTAACATTGTGCCGCAGGACTAAAGTCCGCGCCCCGTTCCGCCCGCGCCCAATCACAAACTCCTGCTCAACGGTTCGCAGAGACATCCAATCACAAACTCCTGCTCAACGGTTCGCAGGACTTCCTTCGGACACCAAACTCGGCAGATTTCGCTCTGAGCAAAGACTTTTTCAACACCCTCTCAGTTTTGCTTTTTCAGGCTTACTTCCCCTGTGCTAGTCTTGTGAGCCAGTTAACTTTGATCGCCACCGTTTTCTTGAACTCAGGACGAGACAGTGCCAACGCCTTGCGGTAATGCCCCAACGCCCGTGTCCGATCCCCGTGCGCCTCATAAAACAGACCCGCCCTGTACTGAACAAAAGCGGAGGCGGGCAACACGCCTAAAGCCGATGCCAGATACTTTTCGCGTTGTGCCTCCGTAATTTCCCGGTGGAGCGGAGACAGTGTGGAAAGAAGGGCAGACGCCACGCCTTTGATGCGGGTGAGGTCTACACCGTCGGGCGTGAGGCGGTTTTGCTGGAGCAACGCCTTTTCGCCCCCGTCGAGTTTTTCGTAGGCGCGTCCATACGCCTCCACCGCTTCCCCACGTCGCCCCACCTGCGCGAGCAAAAGCGCATAATGGAGCCGAACAATCGGATCGGAGGTCATCGAGCCGCCCCCGTTTTGCGGGTACATCACCTCGTGGTAAGGAGGAATGGCTTTGAGGGGCTTGCCGAGTTCCTCCCACATTTCGCCGAGTTCGATCCAGACGGACGCATCGGAGGGATCAAGCAGGGCTTTTCGGTAAAGGGCGTCCGCTTCGGGAAAGCGGGAGGCTTTTCGGGCTTGCCGTGCCTGAGCGAGAAAACCCTGCTTGCGTTTGCTTGCCTTTGCAAAGATCGCATCGTACTTCTTTCGCTCAGCCCAATCATGCTGAGCCATAAGTTCTCCCTCACTCAGCTTTTGCGAACGCAGAAAAAAGGGGATCGTCAGCAATAAGCACACCACCGCGAGAATTTTAATGTTGTTCATTGTTTTCTCCTAATTGCCAGGTAGCCGGAAGGCACTCTATGCAAAAAAGCGGGTAACAAAGTCTCCAACTCTGTTACCCGCTCATTCTACCTGCATCTAAAATCTCCGTCAATCCACTACGCGAATCCAGTTGGAAACTTCCACGACAATCGGAAGGTCACGGATAATGGCGAGGGCACCGGAAACGCTTTTACCGGGGGTTTCGTGCATCAGCCAGATAATGTCGGTCTCCGTGCCGAAGGTTTCTTTCTGCACCATTGAGGCGATATTGATTTCGTAATCTCCGAAAATTTTGGAGATTGTCGCCATGACACGCGGCTGATCCTTCACCACCATCCGAATATAATGTCGGGTAATGACTTCGTCCATCGGGACTATTGAACGCCGCTCGAAACAAGTGCATGAAATACGCCCGGTGGCTCCATAGCGCAGGTTCCGGCATACGTCCATAATGTCTCCAACGACGGCACTTCCGGTAGGTCCGCTTCCCGCCCCTCGCCCGTAAAACACGACATCCCCTACCGCACTTCCCTTTACCTGCACAGCGTTGTAGACATCGTTGGCAAAGGCAAGTGGGTGAGTTTTTGGGAGCAAGGTCGGGTGAACCCGAACCTCGACGCGGTTCTCGTCGGCGGTACGTTTTGCGACGCCCAGCAACTTGATCACGTAGCCGAGTTCATCGGCATAAGCGATATCCTGCGCGGCAATTCCGGTGATTCCCTCACAGTAAACCTCATTCACGGGAACGCGACAGGTAAACGCAATCGAGGCGAGAATCGCGATTTTGTACTGTGCGTCAAAGCCTTCGATGTCGGAGGTAGGATCGGTTTCCGCGTAGCCGTGCGCCTGTGCTTCCTTCAAGACTTCGCCGAAGTCCGCCCCTTCACGGGTCATTTTGGTAAGAATATAGTTTGTCGTGCCGTTGATAATCCCCATGACCTGCTCGATGCGATTGCCCGCAAGCGCGTTCTTCATCGGCTGAATAATCGGGATTCCACCTGCCACGCTTCCCTCAAACTGAAGGTCAAGCCCGCGTCGGCTAGCCTCCTCCATGAGTGACTGCCCCTCTTTGGCGATCATCTCTTTGTTTGCGGTAACGATCTGTTTTCCGTTTTTAAGAGCACGAAGCACATAGCCACGCGCAGGCTCCACGCCGCCGATCAGCTCACAAACAATGTCAATGTCAGGGTCATCAATCACTTCGCAGGGGTCATTCGTGAGAAGGGCGCGATCCACGACAACATCACGGGGCTTATCGAGATTACGAACGGCGATTTTTTTGATCACAATAGGCAAGCCGATTTTGCGCTCGATTTCCGCCGCGTTTTCCATCAAAAGGCGAACCGTGCCGGAGCCGACTACGCCCAATCCAAGAATGCCCAGCGTGATCTGCTTTTTGTCCCATACACGATTTTGTGACTTGTCGCTTTCCATCTCTATCCCTCTAACCTGTCCCAATTTCCATTGATCTGTTTGATCCGTCATTAGTCTCGCTTGAGAATGGCAAGCGGCTTGCCCATCTGCACGAGTTCGCCGTCTTTTGCCGGGAAGGAAACAACTGTTCCTGAGTGTTCCGCTTCGACATTGGAAAATGTTTTCATGGCTTCGATCATGCCAATAATTTGCCCGACACTTACATATTGCCCGACTTCGATAAAGGAAGGTGAACCGGGCTTCGGTGAACGATAGAAAATGCCGACCATCGGTGAGTCCAGTGCTACTTGATCGGCTTTTGGCACGGCGAGGGCTTCAGCGGAACGTTTTGGAGAGATCGCCTTTGCCAAGACCGGAACCGGTAAATTTTGTGAAGCGGCAACTTCCGTTGTTGCCGAAGCCTTTTTAGAGGCGGAAGCGCGAACGTGCTTTGCGCCTCGAATCCGCAGAGTACGCCCGTTCTCTTCGATGATGAGTTCATCGAGTTCCTGCTCCTCCACAAGTGCCACCAATTTTTCCACTTCCTCGATCTCAAAACCCAATATCGCCATTCAACTCTCCCACCCCGCATTATCGGTAAAAAAAGCGCGTCCTCGTCAGCATTTGTACGGGACGCGGACTGCATTATACCCTGCAAAGGGACGAGTAGGATAAGGAAAGAAGGCGAAAGATGTGTCAAGGAGAGCAAAAGCGTAGGGAAATCGCGCCTGCGGTAATGAGATTTTCCCATGTGATTGCCAATTTTCGACGAACTCAAGGAGGTATTTTCTTATTTACCGCTAATTTCTCAAAGGAGAAAATACCCCGTTTTAAGAAAGTAGCCAGTTAGATGCACTCAGTCTTTCAAGCCTGTCATGGCGATTCCCTTAACGATATTGCGTTGAAAGAGGAGGAATACGATGAGAATGGGGAGGGTGCAAAGAACACTTGCGGCGAGGGTCAAGCCATACTCGGTATAAAAAGAACTCTGAAAAATGGCGACACCGACCGGAAGCGTGTACTTCTCAGAGGAATCGAGAAAAACAAGCGGTCCGATAAAATCGTTCCACGATCCAATGAAAGTGAAAAGCCCCAACGTTGCAAGGGCGGGACGAGAAAGCGGGAGCACAACGTGCCAGTAAATTTTCAGGCGAGAACAGCCGTCCAGTGCAGCGGCTTCTTCAAGTTCACGAGGAATCCCAACAAAAAATTGATGCAACAGAAAAACGCCGAACGCACCCGCACCCGCCGGAACGATGAGAGCGAGCGGCGTGTCCAGCCAGCCGAGGCGATTCAGGATCAAGTAGACCGGAACCAGCAAAATCTGTCCCGGAACCATCAGCGTTCCGACAATCAGCCCGAATACCCACTTTTTTCCCGGCAGGTTCAAGCGGGCGAGACCGTAAGCCGCCAGTGAGTCTACCGTCAAGACCAGCAAGGTGACGCTCGACGAAATGAAGATTGAGTTCAACAGCCAGCGAAAAACAGGAAACTCCTCCGGTGTTTGTAGCACACGCTCGAAGTTCGCCAGTGTGGGCGCATGAGGCAAAATTCCGGTAAAACGCACGATCTCTGCGTCCGCCTTAAAGCCCGTGACGAAAATCAACAGGATCGGCATCAGGAAAAGAAGCGCGAGGAAGATCATAATCCCCTGAGCGATCCACGTCAAAAACGGCGAACGCTTTTCGCCTACAACTAACTCCGTGCGTTCCAGAGACATCTCTTCGCTTACCTTTTCTCTATTTCTCTCTTAAAACACGGAATTGAATCACCGCAAAAGCACCGATTACGACGAATAAAATCCAACTCATCGAGGAGGCATACCCCATCCGATAATTGTTGAAAGCCGTGTCGTAAATATACTGAACGAGGGTGCGCGTTCCGAATTCAGGACCGCCCTTTGTAACCAGGAGCGTCTGCCCGAAAATCTGAAAGGCACCGATCACGTTCAGAATAATCGTGAACAGTAGCACCGGACGCAAAAGCGGAAGACTGATAAATCGGAAGCGTTGAAAAGCGGTAGCGCCGTCGAGCGCGGCGGCTTCGAGATACTGCTCCGGCTGGTTTTGCAACCCCGCCAGCAGAATAATCATCGGACCACCCACCGTCCACCACACCGTCATAATCACAATCGCAAGCGTTGCCCAAGCAGGATTACCAAGCCAGGGCGGACGCAAGCCGAACGCGCCGAGATAGGCGTTGAAAACCCCGAACTCCGGGCTGTAAAACCACCGCCACACGATTCCCACTACCGAAATGGTCAACATTCCCGGCACAAAAAAGGCGGAACGGAAAAACGTCTGACGTTTGCGGGGAAGAGAGTTGATGCCGACGGCGATACCGAGAGCCGTCAAAATCGTGATCGGCGTCACGAGTAACATCATCCGCATCGTTACAGTCATCGCCTTCCAGAAGTAGGGATCACGAAACGCCTCCGCATAGTTCCCCGCACCGATAAAGCGTGGAGGTGACAGCGATAGCAGTTCTGATTTATAAAGACTCAGGCGAAACCCGTAAATCAAAGGGGTCAGCAAAAACAGCGAGAACAAGATCAAATAGGGCAGAACAAAAAGCCAGCCCGAATAGCGTTTCAGCGTTTCTTTCGGGGATTTTGCTTTAGAACTGATTGTTTCAGGATCGGCAAGGGTTGGCGTCATGGCGAGGCTACTCCGGTGACGGATTGTCGGTCTTCACGTCTTCGAGCGATCACCTGTTCGATCTTTGCGGTGGCGGCATCTAGCGCTTCTTTCGGGGTAACGGAGCCACGCAAGGTACGCTCTACGGCATAGTTGAACTCGGTCTCAAACTCTTGATTAAAAGGTATTTGCGGGAAATACGCCCCATACGAAATCTGATTTGCAAACTGCGACTGCACCGTCATCTTTGCAAAACGTGGGGACTGACGCAACGATTTGCGAACCGGAACTTGCCCTGCTTCCGCCCAATCAAGGCTGTGATCCGAGTAGAATTTCGCAAATTTCCACGCGGCGTTACGTTTTTTTTCGCCCATGTTTGCGTTCAGGCAGAAGTTGTGGGATCCTGCCTGAACCGCGCTTTGTTCGCCGATCTGTGCCACAGGAAACCCCGCAAAGTCTAAATCTTTTTGCTTCTGGAGATCGGGGAGCATAAAAATTCCGTTCCACGTCATCGCCACGCGCCCCTGCCGAAATCCTATCCAGGGATCGGAAGCATCGGGAGAAGGAGCCGTTTTGTCCTTGAGGATCATATCCACGCAGAACTGCAACGCGGCAACATTTTCGGGGGAGTTCAGCAGACATTTCGAGAGATCAGGCGTGAAGAATTTGCCGCCGTATTGTTTCATCAGCGAGTAAACGTGCAGGGGAGCGTTGGAGTAAGCGTAGCCCCACTGAGACAGGGCGGCATTATTGGAGGTTTTCGTAAGTTTACGGGCGTCTTCGAGAAATTCCGATTTCGTTCGCGGGGGCTTTGCTTCGCCGTTTGCGTCTACAATGCCTGCTTCACGGAACAGTTTGCGGTTGTAGTAAAGACCAATCGGGTGAAAATCCATCGGCAAGCCGTAGTGTTTGCCTTTATAAACTGTTGCGTCCCAGACGTTCGCATCGAGATCATTCACCGGAAAATCGCCGAGCAGATCATCTATCGGGCGCACAAACCCGGTTTCCTCAAAGCGTCTCAGTGCAGAAGTATGCAGAACGAAAACTTCGGGAGCGCGTTTGCCGATACCCGCCACATACAATTTATTGTAGTAAGTTCCCCACTCGATGCGTTGCATCCGCACTTCGATGTCGGGATTCTCCTGGTTGAATTGGCGCACGATCTGGAGGGCGCGGGTTCCATCGGGACCCGTAAATCCATTCCAGAACCGGATGAGAGTCGGGGCGTTGCGGGAAGTGCCACAGCCTGTAAGACAGAAGGAGAGAATCGCAGAAATGCCGATTCGTGCCGTGATTGTAAGAAACCTTTTTTGCAAGTTTAGCCACACTCTTCCCTCCCTTTTCTAGTTTGCTGAAACAAACAGGCAAACAAGATTCATTGAGATCAGGGAGAACTCTGGTTTCCCATTGGCGTCATCAATTTCAGTGCCTCCGCGTCATTCGGGTCACGTTTCAGCACCTCCGTCAACAATACTTCTGCATCCTTACTATTGCCTAAAGTGGCTTCGAGACGTGCTAGTGAGACCATTGCATCCCTGTTTTCAGGCGTCTTGAGGTAATTTTGCCGACTGAGATAAAGCCTATCAATCAATGCAGAAAATTCCTTTACACTCTTTTTCATTCGTCCTGCAACGGGATTTTTCAGTTGGGATTGAGCCTCTGCCAGTGCCGTCAAAAGTTCCACATTGGGTTGAGAATGAGTTCGCGCCTTCTGCAACAAAGGTACGGCTTCATGAGCCTTGCCGGAGCGGAGCAGAATTTTTCCTTTTTCCAGATTGACGGGCGCATCATCGGGTGAAAGAGCAAGAGCGCGATTCAGCGAAACAAGTGCCTGTGTCTCGTCTCGCTTTCCGTCTCGCCCATATTCCGCCAGAAGCCACCCATGCAGATAATCAGCCTGCACGGGCAAACTGGAGCGAGCGGGCAGCGTGTCCATCAACTTCCATGCCTCGTTTACCTTCCCCTTCCGCGCAAGCAATTGTGCCAGTATCAGCGTGACACGCTCATTTTCCGGGGTTTCCTGATGCACTGCTTTTAGGATCAGAAGGGCATTTTCGATTTCGTTAGCGGCAACGAGCTGAAGGGCGTAGTGTGTCTTTGTACGAGGGCAGCTAGGCTCCTGTTGCAAAGCTTTTTTTGCGGCGGTCACTCCTTCAACGAAATGACCGGAAATCGCATGAAGGTCTGCCAACCGGCACAAAACATGAAGGGTTTGTGGCGCGGCGCGATACAACGTTTCCAGCGTAGTCAGGGCTTTAGCGACATTCCCTGACCTGGCATCTATCTCGGCCTCTGCAAAATAGGGGGGGGCGAAGGGGGCGTTCAATCGGG
>JACMPS010000345.1 GCA_014377395.1 Chthonomonadaceae bacterium | reverse complement strand
TCTACGGGTACTGCGGGTGCTACGGGACGAGCCTATTTCGCCCCGACTTTTGATAGTTCTAGATCCCCCGTTCCCGAACTCTCTACTATGCTCGGCTTCGGCGGTTTCGTAACGCTCGGTGGATTGGCTGCGTTCCGACAACGCAGACAATCCCGTAAAGCCGCCTAAACGTAGAATCGGAAACGTCACAATGCCCGTAGAGGTCGCTGTTACCAGTCCCTATGGGCATTTGATTGTCTGTTCGCTTCCGGTCAACTTTCCCTCTGAAAATCTGTTTCAGCTTGAAAGAATTGCCTGCGATTTATAAAGGGTCTGGCAATCTTTGATGTTGTTGGAGAATTCCCCAGAGAGCGTTTTGTAAAACCGCCTCGACTTCGGTACTTTTACAAAAAGCGAAAGAACTACCTAGCATAATGAATTCGATAATCATGTAGGATCACCTGCTGGTATCGGATAATCATCGCCCCCTGAACCGCTCTCTCCAAAGTCGCGGGAACCATTCCCTCCCCGACATCATGCCGAAGCAGAACCGAGTAACTGGCACACCCCGCCCGCCAGCGCACTTGAAACGCTTCTTCGGTTTTTTGCACACCCCACACCCCGAAAGGCATCATGCTTTCCAGTAGGTTCTCCAGGAGCATCTTTCGTTGTTTCATCGTTCGATCACCTCTGCAAAAAAAGACCGCACAGGTATCGTGACCTGTGCGGAATGTAGAGGAGAAAAGTTTGCTCGACAATAATAGTACACCGACAGACGGGTGTTTACTCATTTTTGCACAAAACTTTTTTCCATACCCTCGTGGAACCAGCAAAAACAGTATAAAAAAAGACGCGCCACTCTCCGAAAAAGACGGAAATGGCGCGTTTCTTGCATGATCTAAATTGAATGTTCGCGGGTTAAAGCAAATGCCCTAGCCTTCCACGAGCGAACTTGAAGATTTGGCTCTATATGCCGACCAGAGGGAACTCTACCCCCGGTTGGGATCGAACCAACGGCCAACCGCTTAGAAGGCGGTTGCTCTATCCACTGAGCTACGAGGGCATGACAAAACAAGAGCGGGAGACGAGAATCGGACTCGCGTGATCTGCTTGGAAGGCAGGAGCTTTACCATTAAGCTACTCCCGCAATACTTTTTTAGTGTATCACGGAATAATTTCCATGTCAAGACCCTTTTCCCACATCATGCACTTCTCTAACGAGAAATCAGGGTTTTGAGCGTGTCAAGCCGTCTCTCTCCCAGCGAAAGCGCACGTTCCGCGTTACGAAGAGCAGAGGCTTCAAGCAAGGGCAAACGCGCCGCCAGCGAAGAGGAATGTACCTCTTTCTCCCTGAACACTTCGACAATTCGCTCTGCCGTTTCCTCCGGGTCGAAACTGCGCCACGACTCCACACAGTCTTCCAAGCCGAGCAGAGCCATCAAACTTTCAACCTTCGGGTCATAAGAGAGAGCGAACGCGGGAACTGTCATTCGTGCCGCAAAGATAAGGGCATGAAGGCGCATCGCTACCACCGTACTCATCTTCCCGACAACGGCAAGAAGTTCCTGCGGCGTATAATTCCCGGTGAGAAGCGAACAGGATTCGGGGTGCGCAGTCTGCTCCACCACGCTCTTTGCAAACGTGTGGTCAGAGGGTTGGTGCATCGAAATCAAGACAATTTGCGTCCCGGTCTTCAAGGCGAGGAGATCAATCAACTTTGCGTAGTTCGAGAGAGGAGATTCGCCCGTGCCACCCCAGGGACGAAGTGAAAGCCCGATCAAAGGCTTATGCGTAGGGACACCCTCCGCCCTGAGAATAGCCTCAGCGATTCGGGCATCGGCGGGCGTCAGGGCAAAAGCAGGGTCAGCCGTCACCTCAATCGTCGGGTACGTTACCCCGATTTTTTTCAGCAGGTCGGCGGAAGGCTCGTCTCTTACCGTGATTGCGGAAGTACGATTGGCGACGGTACGCACAAGCCGCCGGGACATCGCACGGCGGAGAGGTCCAATTCCCTGCGCGTACATCATCACGGGAATTCCGGCACTAAATCCCATTCGCATCACCCATAAATAGTAGAGCAACGATTGAAGGCTTGTCGTGTCCTGAAGTAGACTGCCGCCGCCGGAAATCAATAAGTCCGCCTCGCGCAAGGTTTGCCGTACTTCCGCCAGACTCATTCGGTTGACAGAAGGCAAACCGTGAAGCGCAGTTGTCTCCGCAGGATTTTGCGAAAGAGCCGTGAGCGTAACTTTCTGATTTGTCCGAGCAAAAGACGTTTTGATGCCCGCCAGCACCGCTTCATCACCTGTGTTGCCGCAACCATAATATCCTGAAACAACGATCCTCATCACACACGCCTTTTCTCTTCCCTGCAAAAGTACAAATTTACTCGTTTTCGCGACCGGCATATTTTGAGCCGTTTTTTCTTATTTTATTATCTTTACGAGTTCGCTACGATTGTGTTCCCGGTATTTTTTCGGGGGGGCTCTCACGCGGAAGCACCGTATCCAGAACAAAAAACGCAATCACCCCTACCACTGCCCCGAAAATCAGCCCCAGCACATTGCGCCAGATCGAAAGTTCCAACGGCATATGAATGTGGCAGAACGTGTTCAAGAGCGAAACCTGCCCGATACTCCCTACAATTAAACACGGAATGGCAAGTTTCCGCCGCCCCCGAAGCCAGAAAGCGATTCCTAGCAAAAATGCGGGGTGTCCCAGCGCGTACTCTTTTGTACGCGGGCGAGCGGGCAAAAGATGCTCCAGTGCCGCCCGAAGTTTCATTTCCGCTCCAGAGGCTCCCACGCCCGAATCGTTTCCGGTTCGCGTGATAATCACGTACAGCAGGGCAAGCCCCAACAGTCCTGCGATCAGCAAACCGAGACGTGCGGGTTCCTCCCAGAGCGTTTGTACCTGTACCGACACACGTTGTTTAAAGTGAGTCCATGTTTCGCCGAGGTGCGGCAAACCACCTAAAGCGAACACCACCGCCACCAGCAAAAGCGGAACCGCGTGTTGCGCTTTGATTCCCGCAAACTGATTGGCTTTCACCATAAAGGGACGGGAGGCTAATAGTCCTACTGCACAAATAATGCCAAGTGTCGTGACGAGTGAGGCTTTGCCCAATGATCGCAAAGAAGAAACCGCCGCCTCATAACGCGACACGATGCGCTCTCCCTGAAAACCGGTGCTGAGTGAGCGTAAGCCGGGATAGGTGAGCAGACAGGCAAGAGTGGGATAGACGATTCCAGCGATCAAGGCAACGATTTTACGTCCGCCTTCACTCAGTCCTGCTTCAATCATGCAAACCAGTACGGCAACTCCCAATGCAGCCCATTTGGCGCGTTCGGTCATCGGGATAAGCGTCATCAAAAGCCAGACAAGCCCCGCCCCCACCTCTGCACCCACAATCGCGAAGCCCCAGCGAGGTACGCCGAGTTCCCCGAATTTATGCGCTCCACCGAGTTCCATTTTGTCGCCGCGAGTGATGCCCTCTGCGACTTTTTTGATCATCGCCTCGTTTTCCGAAACAGGATCGGGACCCGCTTGCGTTATCAACCGCAGATAACAGTAGCGAAGATTGCGCTCATGTGCCGCACGAACGAAACGCTCCACCACCTCATTTTCCTCCAGGTTGGAAAGTTCGGTTGCGGCAATGGTGTGCACACGGATAATATCCCCGTGAAGTGCCGCATTAATTTTTTCGTCGCCGCGCTGTTTGGTGAATTCAACCGCTCCAAAAGGCAAATCAAGCGGCACACGCAGGGCTTTGTCTTCCGGTCTGTCTTTCGGGTCACGCAAAAGTTCGGCGACCTGCTTTTCCAGTCCTCGATAGCCCATCACGTCGTCGCCATTGAAAATGACAAGGCTTGCCCCCTGCGCTTTCAGGTCACGCAAGACGTTTTCGGCGGTTTCGATTTTAACGCCGGGAAAGTTTGCCACGCGCCCCGTCACCCGTAAGCCCACCGCTTTTGTAACGGCGAGAGCATCAGGCGAAAGCCCCATACCGAGGAGTTTCAGCGTGGAATAGGAAACGGAAGTGTAGAAATTGGGGGGGCCGATGAGTGTGGAGTACAGAAACGCGGTTCCGTTAGCGGGAGGACGACTGCGAATGGCGTCCCGGCTTTGATCCGTAGTGACCACGCCACGCAGGGTCAATGCTGCCCGAATCCTGTCCTGCACCGCCGGATTTGAGATAATGACCGTCGTGTAAGCCCCCCCCTCTTCACGGGGAAGTTGAGCGGCACGGATTGCACCTACCGCCTCCAGCGTCGCGAGACTTTCCTCTTGCAAAATAAGAGAGGTGACGCCCTGCGCCTTGAATCGGTTCAGCACCGCCGCGACGGGTTGCCCGCTCATCTGCGCGAGCTGCGACACTTCCAGCCACTCTACGCCGAGTTCCACCCGGCGATTTTCGACCTCGGCACGGTGGCGCAAAGAGCACGCCCGCAACCCCGCCACCAAACCGAGCGCGTGAAGAATCAGTATCGTCAGCGCGACCCCGCGCCATTTCGTTGTCAATGCACTTGTCCGTTTCTTAGAAGGCAGAGGAAAGTATTGAGTGTTGAGGTGAAGATTTTCTTCTCCGTCCTCCCTCTTCTCTTTGCCCCTGCCTTTTAATCCCTACCATCGGTGTCAATCCGTGGATAAAATCTCTTCCGTATTTTTTCTGCGTGAAGAGTTATTTAGTCAGTTCGTCAATTTGCTTGAGTTCGTCATCAGCGAAGTCGAGCATTGTTAGTGATTTCACGTTCTCTTCGATTTGTGCGACGCTCGAAGCACCGATCAACGCACTTGTCACTTCGGGAAGGCGGACCGTCCACGCAAGAGCCATTTGTGCGAGAGTTTGCCCGCGTTCCTGTGCCATTGTGTTCAGAGCATAGAGCGTGGCTTTGCGCTTTTCGCTCAGATTATTCTTCACCCAATCTTCGCCCCACTTCTGTGCGGCACGACTTTCGGCGGGGATGTCACCCTTCAGATATTTGTCGGTGAGCAAGCCAGATGCGAGCGGGCAAAAAGCGATGACACCCGTCCCGAATCGCTTTGTTTGCGGGAGAAGATCACGCTCGATGCCACGACCGAGCAAGTTATAATACGGTTGGTGAATCGTAATCGGCGCAAGTCCGTTTCGCTCACAGATTCGCACCGAGTCGGCATACTGCGCTCCACTGTAGGATGAAACCCCTGCGTAGAGGGCTTTGCCCTGCTGTACCAGCAGATTCAAGGCTCCCAGTGTTTCTTCAAGGGGAGTATCGGGGTCAGGACGATGCGAGTAAAAAATATCAAAGTATTCAACGCCCATGCGCTTCAAGGATTGGTCACAACTCGCAATCAGGGACTTTTTGCTTCCCCATTCTCCATAGGGTCCAGGCCACATTCGGTAGCCCGCTTTGCTGGAAAGAATGAGTTCGTCGCGGGGCATCGTCTTGATGATTTCTCCACAAACGATTTCCGCGTTACCGGGCGGCGTTCCGTAATTGTTGGCAAAATCGAAATGGGTGATCCCCAGATCGAAGGCGCGATACAGGCAGTCCTTTGCCACTTCCGCCCCCGTATAGCCGCCAAACGTCTCCCACGCTCCGAGGGAAATAAGCGGCAACATCAGCCCACTTCGCCCACAGCGGCGATAGTTCATTTTTTCGTAGCGGTCTTCCGCAAATTCCTGGGTCATGTCGGTCTCTTTTCAGTTTTGATTCTCTCCCTCAAAGATTACCCTACGCAGAGAGCAGAATCTACCACCCACTTCGTTGGAGACACAGAGGCACAGAGAAGAAAAGCCAGAGGAGGGAGTTTTATCCACAGATTAACACCGATGGTAGGGATTAAAATGCAGAAACAAAGAAAAGGTAAAGGAGGTCACAGGAGAGTAAGTCTTCACCTCAACACTTAACTATGACACTTTTCTCTCCTAATCAATAAGTACGGAGTTTTGCACCAATGAGACGTGACGTAACCACCAACGATTGACGCGATTTCGGTACGGTGATCGTGTTGGGATCGCCATCACTTATGTAGCGAGTCGGGGTTCCGCGCTTCAGGCTGTCCATCCAGTAAGTGATTCCGAAGGGAATATCTACCGCCATCACACGAGGAAGTTTCATCGGGTTGTACTTGGGGGAGACCGGCGAGGGAGCCGGATTTGCACCCACTAACAGCACTGCACGGTTGGCGTATTTGACGCCCTCTGCCTCACCGGAAGCGAGCAAAGCGCGATTTTTAGGGCCGATGCCCATCGGGAGGGCAACCGTCTCCATTTCCACGCCGGGGACCAGTTCTCGCGTCAACCGAACGCATCCCGCAAGTTCTTTTTTAACCTCTTCGTCGGTCATGTGGCTCAGGGCTTTGTGCTTCACCGTGTGATTTCCGATCTCGAACCCCATTTTGACGAGATCGGCAAACTTTTTCTGACGTTCGCTCGGTTGCGTGAAGCCGGAAAGAGGCAACACATAGAAAACGGCTTTCGCAGGGAAGTCCGGGTGTACTTTTGCAAAATCGGTCAGGATACCGACGGCGCAATCCGGGCTGATCGAACCATCGGCTGCATACTGAAACTGACTTCCCCGCGCATCGTCGAAGGTCAAAATCACGGGCGATTTGCCGAGTGGAGCCGCAATCCGATTGTTCAGAAATTCCTTCATCGTAATCGGGTAGTAGCCCTCCGCATAAAGCCGATTTAGGTCTTTCTTGAAATCGGAGACCGTGCGAACCATGCCCTTCGACTTGCTTCCCGAAATGTCGTGGTATTCCAAGATCGGAACAACGCCGAGCTCATCCACCTTTGCGGCGGAAAGGGACTCGTCACTCGCTATTTTTCGAATTGGAGTTAACGGAATCGCTGTCGCCAGACTCGCCTCTTGCGGGGCTTCCCGTTTGCACCCCAGACTTCCCCAGAGACTTACGGTCACTCCAACAAGAGCGATATAAAACCGAAATTGATTGACTTTCATAAATCCTTACTTCTTCGGTGCAAAAACGACACAGACCGGAGCGGGAATCTTCAATTCATCGCCTGTTGGAGTGAGTTTCCCGGTTTCGGGACTGACGGCATAAATCACCAGATTATCCGTGTTTTGATTCGCAACGATCATCCACTTACCGGAAGGGTCAAGAGCGAAGTTTCGGGGGTGCTTGCCTTTCGAGGAAACGGTTTCAATTAATGAAGGCTTTCCGGTTTCCTTTTCAATTGCAAATACGGCGATTGAATCATGCCCCCGATTCGAGCCATAAACGAACTTACCGTTGGGATGAATGACGACTTCCGCTGTTGAATTTTCAATTTTTCCTGTTCCTTCGGGAAGGGTGGAGATCGTTTCCTGCATCGTGAACGTGCCGTGCAAGCCGTCATAGTGGAAATGAGACAGCGTAGAATCAAGCTCATTGAGGACATAGGCGTCACGCCCGTTTTGCATGGCGAAATGACGGGGCCCTGCACCTGCGGCGAGGGTGACGGTTGCGGGGTTGTTAGGTGTCAGGGTGCCTTTTGCGCTATCAAAGTGGTAAACGAAAAGGCTGTCCGTTCCTAAATCGCAGGAGAAAAGGTAGTGATTGGTCGGATCGAGGTTGACGGCGTGTGCGTGAGGACCCGGCTGATTGGGACCCGGCGGAACGCTATCGTGCTTTTTGACGGAGGTGGCTTTCCCTATCGTTCCGTCTTTTGCAATCGGATAAACAGCAATAATGCCATTACCATAGTTCGCTGTAAAAAGGTGTTTGCCCATTGCGTCCACAAGGACGTGGCAGGGACCCTCTCCCTCTGAAGATTGCGTCGATGTTCGGGTGATTGCGCCATCGGTTGGGTTGATTGCAAAGGAAACAACCGTGCCATGCTTGCCCTCATAGTCGGCAATTTCCTCGCAGGCAAACAGAGTTTTGCCGTTCGGGGAGAGGGCGAGAAAAGTGGGGTTTTTCGCGGGGGCGGTGGCTCCGGTAGGGGTCAGTTTTCCGGTGTTCGGGTCAAAGTCGAGAACGTAGACGCCCTTGCTTTCTCCTCGCGTGTAGGTTCCGATATAAACTTTCATGGGCTTCTCTTTCCGGTTTTTGATCAGGGTAACGGTGGGCTCGATGTGCCTGGATTTAGCGGGTTTGGACTTTGTGGGTTTGGCAATTTGGGCGAGGGCGGGTTGCGTGATGCCGAGGGTGACGGCAAACATAGCGAGTCCCGCAACGGTGCGGAAAATCATGGTGTCGAGTTCTTTCTGTTTTTAGCCTATTCAACTGACTTTTATAATCTCAGGCAGGTTTCCTTCACATTCGCCATTGCCCCCGCAAAATCCTTTCGTCTTGTGCAATCTCTATGCAAAGAAACCTCCCGGCGTGTCTCCTCCCACCTGCAACCCCACCAGTTTTTGCTCTTCAAGAGCGGACAACTCGCCCTGCGCTTCTGCGGCACTATAAGCCTCCAATGCTTCGATAAAACGGTCTTCCCGCACACATGCCCGCGCCCATTGAAGGGCGACATCCGCCCTGCCCGTCTGCTCATAACGCATCCGCAAGACAACACTCGGTGCGCGTTCCGCCTCACAAATTTTCATCAAATCGTTCCAGGTCATCATCGAACTTTTCTCACCTTTTCTTTCTTAACTTATGTTATGCCTACCTCTTCTGACCGGAAGTTAAAAACTCCCGGCAATAAAGGCAAGCGTCCTTCAGACGCGAGACAAAGGCACTCTCTCCACCTAAACTCTGGCAACCCTGCCCCGAAGGAACGGAAAGCGGAGCGAACGAGAGGATTGTGCATCCCAAAGACGCCCGTTTTTTCTGCCGGGGGTTTTCAACCCCGTAAAAGAGACAGTGCGTAAAGTCAGTTCTTAATTTGGGAGTATTTTCCACAAAGAGGGTACGAACGAAACGACTCTGTGGGTTCACTCGTCTTGAAGAAAAGAAGCGGGTTCGCTTTGGTGATTCGCTCTTGCATTTGCTGTCTCAGAGGTTTTATTGAAAGAGGTTGTCCTATGTTTCCCTTTGTAATGCTGTTTGTCGGACTGGGTATTTTGTTTTTGTTGATTGCCATTCCCTTGATTCAGCAACGGGTGAAGCCGAACACCGTCTATGGTTTTCGCACTCCCAAAACGCTCAGTGATCCCCGTATCTGGTACAAAGCAAATCTTTTTTCGGGCAAGCAGTTTTATCGCTCCGGTTTGACGCTGATTTTTGCGGCGTTCACGCTGGCACTCGTTCCCGGCATCCACAGAGAAACTTATGCGATTGGGTGCATCACTGTGCTAGCCGTTGAGTTAGTCCGTAATGTGCTGGTTTCGTTTCGCTACCTCAGAACTCTGTAAACTTTCTTTCTTAACTCACCTTACGCAAGGAGAGAGTCAGTGCCTCGGTCCTTTTCCCAGTTTGCGTAAGTCTTTTTTTGCAAGGTGCTTTTCGCACAAGAAAACGCGGCAGGGGCAATTGTTGCCCTTGCCGCATCTCTCTCTCTTCGCTCTTGTTTTCTTGCTACTCGACGCAATTGTCCCACACAAACCATTTAAGACCCGCCGCATTGAAATCACGGTGCAGATTATCGCTACATCCGGCACGCGCCGCCCGTTCATGAGAGTCCTGGAAAGGAATTAACGCTTTGATTTTGTTGTACTTGGCGTGTCCGTCGCAGAGAATGACGTTCGAGCCTTCGGTGTGCCTGTCCGAGATGCACCCCTGTGCGGCGGGGGTCGTGGAAGTGTTGCCCACACACACGTTATCCACGATGTAGCCTCGATAGCCGGAGGCGGTGGCTCCTGCCCACCCATCAGCGAAGATCACGTTTTTTGCCGGAGCGGAAATCATTGCCACCGTCGCGAAGATACGGGTTCCACAGGGGTTTTCGGCTGACGGTGTATAGTACCAGGTTGTGAAGGAGCCATTCATCCCAACCGAGACCAGTCCACGATTTGTCCAGTTATCCGAGTATTTCGAGAGTCCTCCCACATCGGGACAGATGAACGTTTGTGTGTTTTTGATGTAGGGTTGCACGAAGGCGGGCCAGATTTTCATATCGGTTGTGAAGCAGACCGGAGCCGCCTGTTCTCGTCCATAAGGATAAGTGCCGTCATAATCGTCAGTGTACATGATCGTTGCCTTTCCAATTTGATTACAGTTGGAGAGGCAGGAAATCGCCCGTGCTTTCTCTCGTGCCTGTGCAAAGACCGGAAAAAGAATCGCGGCGAGAATCGCAATAATTGCGATGACAACGAGAAGTTCGATGAGCGTAAAGCCCTGAGGGAAACGTGGTTTCATGAACAGACCTCCAGAAAAAGAAAGAAAAGAAGAAATAGGTTGCGCATTTCTCCAAATTTAATCTGGAGAAGGCAATAAGGGAGTGATCAGCACAACAACGTAGAAATACATCCGGCGGGGCATTGCCGGGATGAATTGGGGGAAGTATGACGACTTGTGCAGAGAATGTCAATACGGAATTCAAGAAAACCTGTAAGTTTTTTCACGGATTTCTAGGATGAGTGTGGAATAAAGAAGAGTGAGGGTCGTTTTTGTTTCTATCCGTTTACTGTTGCCGGCGGATAAAACACGTTCGGGGCTGGCAGAGGGCCAACACCAATCCAGAACGCGCTTTGTGGCGCAGAGCGAAGGCGATCCTCATAAAGTGCAGGTATTGAGTGTGACATTCTAGATGCTTCTTTACGTCCTATTAAAAGGTTCTTTGTAGAATCATTTTAATTCGTATGCGAAGGCGATGCAATACTATCTCTCAACGCTTAACATCTCATTTTCCGCAGAGAATTTGGATCGAAAAAAGGATTTACCCCCTCACCTTATGCACGCGGAGCGGGTGCTGTTTCGCTTTTTCGGAGACAGTAGCGAGTGTCAACATCCTTCTGATTTCCCCTTCCGTGAAGGGGCAAATCAACGGCAGAGAGAAAGAAGGCAAGGAAATGAGCGAGATAGAAATAGTCACCGTGGATACAGTAACTGACGGCTAGTTTTGTCAAATGAATTGCTCCGAATCGAACGGTGATCCATGAAGCCAATGAATGAGCGGCAACTAGGGGAATCTAGTTTAGCTATGCTTTTCCAGTCCTTCAGCAGATTTCCACATTCAACGCAACGTATCTTGCGGTTGTCCGCATTGATTCGAGCTCTACGGCTCCCAAGGCTGCAGAACAATCAGGACTCGTTTGTCAAAGATGAATTGCTCTCGGCTCCCTGTCTTTCGCTTACAAGTTGAAAGAAAACTTCGAGAATGGTGACCAGCTTTGAGGGATCCCCGACACCATGAAACATATCCTTCTGGATATTACACTGATACCAGTCTTCGGCAGTGTTGTAGATTTTGATCGTCGACATTGTTGCCCCTTCCATATCCGTCCCCGTAAGTTCGATGCCAACATTCCAAGCAGGATTGTCAGAGGTACTGATGCCGATGCCGTAGCGATGTTGCCAGGGAACGACACCTGAATCGTCCATTTCCTCGCACTGCGCCGCGTACCAAGATTGTAGTTTTTCGAGTTCGTTAGCCATGATTTTAGATGATAATTTCCTTTGGTATGCCGTTAGATATAAATTATTTAGGTCTTCGGTCGCACCGCACTCCTGGCGGCCCCCACGGCCCGTAGCAATCAACCTTATATTCCTCATAAGTACACATGCAGTTCGGATAAGGAGCTTGGTTTTTCGGTCTAGAGTATTGCTTGTGTGAGAAATAGCAACAGGCATTATCAAATTTGGAAAAGTGCGGAGGGCTCGGCGGAACGATGTCAGTATGATCCAGATCGCCATGACCCACCTCATGGTCAGGAGACTTGCCATATAATACTTTTTCAATACCTTCTAAGACATTGATCGCCGTCTTTTCAGGTCGCTGATTAAAAACTCTAGAATGGTCGACTGTAAGACTGGAAGGTCCCTATTTAATTCATCGAGACTGTCTAAAGCGTATAATTCATCAAGACTACCTAAAGCGTATTTAATGTCTTCAACGTCATTTAGCAGGATGGCACTGATCGCATAGGCTGGAAGAAAATACTTTTTTGCGTCTTCGGTTAACCAATTTATTCCAGCAATATAAAATGATATTTTAGGATCTTCTGCTAACACGCTTTGCCAAGTTTTTCCTACGAAGCAGTCGTAGGCTTCTCCACTCCCATCGAGACGCTGATAAGGAGTCAATTGGACAACGTTATAGTCAACGAGCATTTTCGTGTCGAAAAAAGCATGGTGGATCAAAGGCACCAAGCTACTCAGCCCCTGTTCAGCACGATAATATTGAAAAATTGCACTGAAGGCCTGCAATTTGTTTAAAAGCGATTCCTGACAACTAATGACAACATGAACGAAGTCAAGCTCCTCTCTGTAAGAGAAACGAAAGCTGACTCGCTCTGTTCCCTCAAAGTCATAAGTGTAGCCACTATCGCCCTCGAACTTAGCCTCTTTCGTTCCGAATCGAATCGCGTCCCATTCATACTCCTCAAGAGTGTAATCAACGAACCCGAGACAGGAAACAAGAAACGGGCGCAAGTTGTCAAAAGTCACCCAGGTGATGACAACTTCGGTATCAAGCGGAACATCTGACTTTGTCATAAGCTTTAATGAGCCTCAGCGATTGGAAGGATGGGGGCAAGGAACGATGCAACACGCCAGTCTCTCAACTCTCACTACTTGACATTCAACACTTTCTTCCTCATCAGAAACGCCCCACCCCTACCGCTTCCCAGCGATTTCGGTTTTTCTCAAAGGCGGTGATTTCCGCTTCGTGTTGCAGGGTCAAGCCGATGTCGTCCCAGCCGTTCAGCAAACTCTCTTTGCGAGAGGAATCAACGTCGAAGTGGAGCGACAGAAAGCCACCATCGGTGATCTTCTGACCTTCTAAATCTACCGTCAGCGTGTAGCCAGGGTTTGACTTTGCGGTGTCGAGCAAACTTTGCACGATCTCTTCCGACAAAACGACGGGCAAAATTCCGTTCTTGAAGCAGTTGTTGTAGAAAATATCGGCGTATGACGGTGCGATAATTGCTCGAAACCCGTAATCCCCCAACGCCCAGGGCGCGTGTTCTCGTGAGGAGCCACACCCGAAGTTTTTTCCGGCAATCAGAATCGGGGCGTTTGCGTAGGCGGGTGCGTTCAACTCGAATTCAGGGTTGGGGGTTGCGCCATCGGACTTGTAACGCCAATCGAAAAACAAAAACTCACCGAATCCCGTTCGCTCGATTCGCTTCAGAAATTGCTTCGGAATGATCTGATCGGTGTCCACATTCACCCGATCCAACGGAGCGGCGACGCCGCTCACTTTCACAAAAGGTTCCATAATCTCGATCTCTTCTCTCTTCTACTCATTACGCTTTTCAGGTGACTTCTCCTATGGTTCGGGGTTATTCCCAATCCCGCACGTCCACGAATTTGCCTGCAATTGCCGCCGCCGCCGCCATTGCCGGGGACACAAGGTGTGTCCGTCCGCCCTTGCCCTGTCGCCCCTCGAAGTTGCGGTTGGAGGTGGAGGCACAGCGTTCGCCGGGTTGCAAAATGTCGGGGTTCATAGCAAGACACATCGAACAGCCTGCTTCCCGCCACTCGAAACCCGCCTCTCGGAAGACAGTATCCAGTCCCTCGGCTTCCGCCTGTTTCTTGACCATAAAGGAGCCGGGAACCACCATCGCATGAACGGTACTTGCCACTTTTTTGCCTTTGGCAACGTTCGCCGCCGCCCGCAAATCTTCGATGCGCCCGTTTGTGCATGATCCGATGAAAACCTTATCGAGCGTCACATTCAGCAACGAAACCCCCGCTTCCAGACCCATATACTCCAATGCCCTCTCGGTAGCACGACGATCTGAATCATTCTCAAAATCGCCCGGCGAAGGTACCTTGGAGGTGATTGATGAAACCATTCCCGGCGACGTTCCCCAGGAGACGTGCGGCGCAATCTCGTCGGCATGAAGCGTAATCAGTGTGTCAAATTGCGCGTTTTCGTCGGTTGGCAAAGTCTTCCAGTATGCAAGTGCCGCATTCCAATCTTCGCCTTTCGGGGCAAACTCGCGTTTCTCTAAATAGGCAAACGTCTTCTCATCGGGGGCGATCATTCCGGCTCTGGCTCCGGCTTCGATACTCATGTTGCAAACGGTCATTCTGCCTTCCATCGAAAGCGCACGAATGACTTCCCCGGTGTATTCGACGGCGTATCCGGTGGCTCCCGCCGTTCCGATTTTGCCGATAATCGCAAGTATTACGTCTTTCGCGGTGACGCCCTTACCAAGTGTACCGTCTACTCGAATTTCCATTGTTTTCGGGCGTGACTGCGGCAGGGTTTGCGTGGCGAGAACATGTTCCACTTCGCTTGTGCCGATTCCAAAAGCAATTGCCCCGAACGCTCCATGCGTGGAGGTATGGCTGTCCCCGCAAACAATCGTCATGCCGGGTTGCGTCAAGCCCTGTTCGGGCCCGATGACGTGAACAACGCCCTGCTTGGGGGAGTTAATGCCATAAAGAGTGATCCCGAATTCTTCGCAGTTCGTCGTCAGGGCATCCATCTGCTTTTTGGAGATCGGGTCGAGAATGGGAAGGGTGCGGTCAGTGGTGGGTACGTTGTGATCCATTGTGGCAACGGTGAGATCGGGGCGGCGCACCTTGCGCCCGGTCAGGCGCAGTCCCTCGAAAGCCTGTGGCGAAGTGACTTCGTGGACGAGTTGCAGATCAATGTAGAGGAGGGTCGGTTCTCCCTCGACTTCGCGTACAACGTGGGCTTCCCATATTTTCTCAAACATCGTTTTCGGCATTATAAAACTCGCTTTCGGTCAAAACTTCGGGGGTTTCAGTTAGGTTCTCACATTATGCAACAAGAAAGTCAGCGTACCAATCCTTTTCCTCCCCTTTACGGAAGGGGGGAAGTTAAGAGGAGGTTGCAAGTCGTTACCATTTCTAACCCCATCCCAGCCCTCTCCTTGCGTAAGGGGAGGGAGCAAAAGAGTCTCTACTGATTTGCGTGAGGGGAGTGAATTAAGTTCAGTGTACCGCTCCTGTTAGGATAACGCAAATTCCATTTCCGAATGAAAATGATGCGTGTAACACATATGGGAGAAAACACAACTTACTTTTTCGGAGGCTTGACCTTGTGGAATAAGGCGTGCCGAATGAGAAAAGACTTTGTAAACTGCTTGAGAGGTGCCATAATCGTCGGCTTCCAGAAGGTCAAATATTTGGGCAGGTAGTAGTGCCTGAACAGCCATTTCCTGTAAACTTCGTCGGTGCGATTGTCCTTTTCTCTCGGCACAAACCAATCGTTGACACCCGTAGTTCTCAGAAAGCGGTAAGCGTTTTTGTGAAGATAACCCATGATTTTGGCATCGGGATAGTGCGTGTTCCGCTCAATAATCAGCACCTGGGGCTTCCAAACCGAAAGGCTGAATCCCTGCAATGCGTCCCACTCAAACCCCTCAATGTCGAGCGTCATAAAATCTATCTGCGGGGGTTTTGCTTTCGTCAGCACTTGATCGAGCGTCATTGCGGCAACCGTAATTTCTCGCACTTGAATCCGGTCCTTGACGTGTTCCACCCGCAATAACATTTCGGGTTTTACCGAGAGGGAGGACATGGTTTTCCAGCCGTCAACCACCTCGAAAGTGACGGTTTCAGGAGAATCCGGCTTGACTATCGCGCAGTTATAAACCTGGGAGAGAGGTCTGATTTTTCGGCATTTTTCCGCCAGTTCCGGGTCAGCCTCGATCAAAATTCCCCGCCAGCCCATCTCTTGCTCGAAGACAAACGTGTTGCTGTCCTCGATCCCGTTGAACGCTCCCACTTCGACGTAATAGCCCTCTCGCTTTTGCTCGAAATAGGCTTCCAAAAGCGCATCTTCCCCAAACTGTGATTTATAGGGGCTTGAGTGGTTGCGCCGCTCGGTGTGATCGCCCTGAATCCTGTTGGTTTCGCTCATGGCGTGTTCTCCGGGCGCAACACATGGGAGGCGAGGAACACCCACTGCAAAGGAAAGCCGCGCAGGTCGTCCACCGCAAGTTTTTGATCGCTCTCACTCAGAAACTGGACGGCGGGGTACTCTTCGGGACGGTGAGGGGAGGTTTGAATCAAGGTGGCTTTGTGGGTGAGGGCGAAACGCTCTAAAATCGTCGGCGTGATCAGTGGATTAAAGCAGTCGTGGAGCTCGACAAGAAGATCACAATCGCGCAAATCAGGGAGTAACTGTGGGTTCAGCAACTCGATTTCGTAACCTTCGCAATCACAAAACAACAACGCACCTTTAAGGGGCAAGCGGGCGAGTTCTTCGGTGTCACACGTTCCGCCGATTTTGACTTGAGCGGAAACGTCATTCAGTTTCGCCATTTCCGTGCAGAGTTCTCGCGCTGTGGGGTCGCTGTCGAAGGCGTAAACGGAGACGCCGGGATAACGACGCGCAAGCCCGACGGCATAATAGCCTTCCGCACAGCCGACATCAATAATCGCCGTGTAATCAGAACGCAGGGACGCGAGAGTATCGTGCAGTTCGGCTTCGTAACAGCCAATCAGTTTC